>JAICEP010000357.1 GCA_025924095.1 Sorangium sp. | reverse complement strand
TGATGTGTTTTACGGTGCTTTTGGATTCGCGCCGGAGTGGACCGGGCGTGCTCTCAACACCGCGGAGCAGCGCTGGGTCTCGGCGTGCATCTTCCAGCATCTGAACGGCTCCGGCGAACACGTCGAAGTTTTGCTGAAGGGCGGCCACCCGGTCCTCGAGTGTCCCCTGGACGAGGAGCCCTTCGTGGATTTCATCGTGCGGGACGCCACGATGTTCGGCCACGCCTTCGTTCCTGGGCCCATTGCCGGGTTTGCCTGCATCGATCCCGATCTGACGGTGGCGCTCTCGAGCAGCTCGCTGAACTGCCCGCTCGACCTCAGCCTCCTCGAGCTGGAGAGGCTCTGCGGCCATGTGCCGACGTGCGGGATCGCCTTCGTCGGGCTCTGCGACCTGGCCTGCACGGAGAACGCTGCCGGCGACAAGACGTGCCACACGCTCCCGCTGCTCGGGCCGCTGCTCGGGCCGGTGCTCGGGCCGCTGCTCGGGCCGAGCTTCTCGGAGACGATCCGGACCGAGCTACGCGACGTCGATCTCCTCCCGCTCTACCCAGGTTGCGGTCTGCTCTGACCGGCGCTGGCCTGGTGACGGGCTGGCGGGAGGGGAGCTCGCCGCGTGCTGGCCGGCGGAAGCGCAGCTCGCCGCGCGCGCTCGCTACGTCCCGAGGCGCGTCTTCAGCTGCTGGATGGCCTCGGCGATCGCCTTGTCGTCGCGGAAGCAGCACGGGTCGGTGCGCCTGCACCGCGCGCCGTGCAGCACCTGCAGCTCGAAGAGCGTGCGCTCGTCGCCCTCGGCCGCGGCGCGGCCGAACAGCGCCCGCTTGCCGTTGCACGTGGCCTTGCGGAACGCGAACGTGACGCGGAGCGCGGGGGTCGCGCGCGCCATCACCGCGGGCCGCGCCAGGATCTCGCTGGCGCGCCGGGCCGCCTTCGTACCCCCGCGCGCGCGCGTGATGTCGAGCAGCACGTCCAGGCCGCCGCTGCCGAGCCGGTTCGTGAGCAGGTCGAAGACCTCGTCCGCCGCCGGATTGCCCTCCTCGAACGCGATGCCCGCCACCGTGGACAGGACCTCTTCGCGCAGGCCCCGACTCAGGATCAGCTCCGGGTCGACCTCCGCCAGGGCCAGCATCGACCGCGCCCCGAGCACCCAGTTCCTGATCGCCACCGCCCGGCTGAGCTGAGCGCGCAGCCCCGCGGCGCCTCGGTCGTCGTCCTCGGGCGGCGCGCTCGCCGTCGTTGCCGGAGGCGGCGCTGCCGGCGCGGGCGGGGGCTCGACCACGGAGGCGGGGGCGGGCGCCGCCGTGGTGGCCGTGGGCTGCCGGAGGACGAGCCAGATCGCGCCGCCGATCGCGAGCACCGTCACGGCCGCCAGCGCCGCCGCGAGGGGCACCCAGCCCGCCGAGGGCGCGGACCGGCGGTGCGCGTGCGCGAGCAGGGTCTTCCGGGGCCCTGACCAGGCAGGCGGCGCCTGGGCTCTGGGAGCCGCCTGGGCCCTGGGAGCCTCCTGGGCTGCGTGCGCTCGCTGGGCTGCGTGCGTCCTTGGCGCGGCCTGCGTCCCTTGGGCTGCGTCCGTCCCTTGCGCGGCCTGCGTTCCCTGGATGGCCTGCGTTCCCTGGATGGCCTGCGTTCCCTGGATGGCCTGCGTTCCCTGGGCTGCGTGCGCCCCCTGGGCTGCGTGCGCCCCCTGGGCTGCGTGCGTCCCCTGGGCGGCCTGCGCCCCTTGCGCGGCCTGCGCCTCCTGGGCGGCCTCCGCCGCCGCCTGCGCCCCGCTCCCGACCGCCGCCGTCCGCGCGAGCGCCGCGAGCCCCTCGTCGAGCGCCGCGATCGCGTCGGCCGCCGTCTGGTAGCGGAACGACGCGTCGTGTTCCATGAGCCGCGCCACGACCTGCTCGACCTCGTAGGGCACCACCAGATCCGGAGCGCGCAGGCGGAGGGGCGGCGGGCCATCCGGGCCCTGCTGCTTGAGCCGCTCCACGATGTTCTTCGTGTCGAAGGGGTGCCGTCCGGTGAGCATCTCGTAGAGCACGAGCCCGAGCGCATACAGATCCGCGCGCGCATCGACCGCATCCATCCCGCGCAGCGCCTCCGGCGCCAGGTACGCGAGCGTGCCGAACACCTCGCCGGCGCTGGTGAGGGCGGGCCTCGGGCTCGTCGTCTCGCGGCGCTGGCTGGACAGGAGATCGACATCCACCTTCGCGAGCCCGAAATCGATGAGCCTGACCTGGTCGTGCGCGTCGAGCAGGATGTTCAGCGGCTTCACGTCGCGGTGGACGATGCCCTTCTCGTGCGTCGCCGAGAGCGCAGACGCGAGCTGGCGCGCGATGCGGAGCGCCCGCGCGGGCTGGAGCCGCCCCGCCGCGATCACGTCCTTGAGCGGCGTGCCCTCGACGTACTCGAGGATGAGGAAGAACGACGCGTCGTCCAGCTGGCCGAAGTCGATGGCCGCGACGACGTTCGGGTGCCGGATGTGGGCGCCCGCCACGGCCTCGCGCTCGAAGCGCGCCACGAGCTCCGGCATTCGCCGGGCGAGCGGCCTGAGCAGCTTGATCGCGACGTGCTTGCGGAGGTGCACCTGCTCGCCGCGGTAGACGGCGCCCATCCCGCCCTCCCCGATGAGCGCTTCCACGCGGTAGCGCCCCGAGATCAGGCTCCCGATCAGCGCGTCGCCGCCCGCGCCGCCGGCGTCCGCCGCCTCGACGCCCTCGGCGAGGACCGCCGCCTCGACGTCCTCGGCGAGGGCCGAGCTCGAGAGCTCCTCCACGGGCCCTGTGGCCGGCGCTCCGGCCCTCGGCACCGTGAGGTCCTCGATGTAGGCCGAGCCGAGCGGCTCTTCGGATCGCGGCGTCTCCGGCATGCGGCGCAGGATATCAGGTTGGCCGGCGCTGCGGGGAGCGGGCGCGGCGCTCCGGCCGAGGGGAGGGCGGGAGCACGCGCCCTCCGGCGGCGCACCTCACAGGAGGAACGACACGCCGAGCGAGAAGGCGGGATACCCGAGCCGCATCGTGAGCGTGATGTTCTCCGTGAAGTGAAAGCGACCTCCGACGAACACCACCGGTGAGACCCCGGGATACGCATCGCGCCCCAGGTCGCCGAGATAGAACGACAGCCCCGGCTCGCCGAAGACCGACCAACGCCGGTGGAGCCAGAAGTTCCACTGCATCACGACCGAGCCGAACAGGTAGTTCGAGGCGTCCCCGTACGTGTCGACCTCGGTGCAGACGCGCGTGCCCGCGGGCCCGTTCTCGAAGCGCCTGCAGTCGCCGCGGTAGTCCCCGTTGCCCCCGTAGTGGATGCCGTCGATGCCGAAGCCGATCCCGACCGAGTCGTTGATGCGCGGGATGAAGCCGTCGGGCGCGAGCTCGATGGTGGCGCGGAAGCCGGCGCCGACGCCCGTCCCGACGCCGGGGCCGAGCGGCTCGAACGGCGCGATGAGCAGGTGCGGCTCGAGCTCGACCTTGTAGTCGGGGCGGTCCCCCGGGCGCTTGATCGTCATCTGCGCTTCCCCGACCTCGGCCCACCCGACGGTCAGCGCCACGAACGAGAGCGCGGCGGCCAGCAGGCGCGGCGCGCGGAGCTGCGATGTCATCGCTGTCTGCATGGTCTCGGTCTCCTCAGCATCCGCCGCACGCGAACGAGCGGTCCGTGCACAGGACCGGAGCCTCGCCGTCGGGGCAGGTGATGCGGCACTCGCCGCTCACGTTCTCGCAGAACACACGGCACGAGCCCCGGCACTCGATCTCGCAGGTCCCCACGTTCCGGCAGGTCACGACGCTGCTCGACCCGACGCTGACGCCGCACCGGCTCGTGTCGTGGCACTCGTACCGGCAGCCGCGGTCGCAGATGGCCCCGCACGACGCGGTGTTGTGGCAGTTGAGATCGCAGTCGTCGCCGCAGGAGGACGAGCACTCGTTGACGTCGAAGCACTCGAACGAGCACCCGTGCTCGCAGACCGCGCCGCAGCGATCCATCTGGAAGCAGCGCTGGTCGCAAGAGTCACCGTCGCAGCCGAGGTAACACTCGTCTCCGTTGGAGCACTCGCACGCGTCTCCCGCCACGCAGGCGCCGCTGTTCCAGCAGCTCGCCAGGCAGAGGCCCGCGAAGAGCATGAGCAAACATAGTGCATAGAAGCGCATGGCCGGGCCAGCATACCGAGCCGCCCGGAAATTGTCACCAAATCCGCGGATGTGCGCCCGCTGCCCGGCTCACCACCGCGTCCAGCGAGAGATTCGTCGCACCCGCGTGAAGCGTGTCTCGTCGCCGGCGAGCCCGAGCCGCTCCGCGATGTGCGTCCCGAGGTGAGGACCCCAGCCGCCGTCGTCGAGCGGCGCCTCCGCGTCCGCGCCGAGGTTGTATTCCCAGCACTGCGCGTAGTGCTGGGAGACGTTCAGGAACTCGAGCGCACAGTTCCCCGGGTGAGGGTCGCCGTCGTGGTCGTGGGACGACCACCCCGAGAGGAAATGCGCGACGTAGATGTCGGCATTCCCCGAGACGTGCGCGGGGCGGAGGAGCTTCATGGTCGCCGAGTCGATGCCTTCGGCGGTCGCGCGCAAGGCCTCCTTGACGGTCCCGTCGATGTCCTCGATCTCGTCGCGGTACTCTCGACCGACGAAATAGAGCGAGCCCCGGTAGAAGTTCTGCGCGATGTCCGGCTCTCCCCGGGTCCCGAGCCGCTCGGCGTAAGGGATGTTCCAGAACGGAAGCGTCGCGCCCGCCTCGGAGCCGACGCTGTTGTAGACGAGCGCCCAGCCGCCGCCGTCCGTCGCCAGATCGCAGTAAGCGGGGAACTCCGGCTCTGGGCCGGGCCCGTCCAGATCGAGGAGAACAACGCCGCTCGGCAGGCCGGGGGGAACGTCGGCGCACCTCGGGTAGACGCACCCCTGGTTGGCCACGCCGTCGCAGTCCTCGTCCTCGGCGGTGTCGCAGCGCTCGGACGCCGGCGACACCTCTCCGGCGCACGGGCCGTATCCGTCTCCCTCCTCGTCGCAGGTCCTCACGCCGCCGCGGCAGGCGCCGCGGTTCAGCGTGTCGGGCGGCCCGCCGTAACAGACGTCCTGGCTCCCGGGCTCGCACGGCCGCCCGCCGCCCCCGCTCGCCGTCGAGCCGCCCCCGCCGGTGCTGCTCGCCGAGGCGCCGCCGCCGCCGCCGCCGCCGGCGCCCTCCGGCTCGAACCTCCGCACCTTCGTCGAGCAGGCCGGCGCGGCGGCGAACAACACGATGGCTGCGCAGCAAGCTCCTGCGACCGGACCTCTGCCGAGCACCATGCGACCTCCGGGGACACGCGCGCGCACCACGCGGCCTTATACACGAGCCGCCTCGCCGCGTGCATCCGCCGCGCGCGGATCGCGGCGGGGCGGCGGAGCCGGCACGGCCGACGCGCCGCCGCGTGCCCGTTACAGGGCCAGGGCCCGGGCCGGGGCCTGGCCGCTTTGCAGCGCGAAGGAGATGGCGCTCTGGAGGGTGCTCTTCGTGATGACGCCGGCCAGGTCGAGCCCGAGCCCGACGAGCGTCTGCGCCACCGCCGGCCGGATGCCGGTCAGGATGGTCCTTGCGCCGAGCAGCTGCAGCGCCCTCGCGGTGTCGACGAGCGCGGAGGCGACCCGCGTGTCGATCTCCTTGAGCCCTGTCACATCGAGGATGACGATCTGCGCCTGGGTGGACTGGACTCCGTCGAGCGCGACCGACATCACCTGGCCGATCCGCTCCGAGTCCATCTGGCCGATGAGCGGCATGACCACGATGCGATCGGTGATCGGGATGAGCGGCGTCGACATCGCCTGCATCGAGTCGCGGAGCCGCGCGAGCGTCCGCTCGAACTCTCCGAGCAGCTCCCGGTAGGACGTGACGTCGTGGGCGGTGCCATAGACGAGGCGGCTCGCCGGATCCTCGGCCGCGTCCAGGTGCGCGGTCCACGCGAGCCACCTGTAGGAGCCGTCCTTGCACGCGTAGCGGTTGTCGAACCGGATGGTCGTGCGGCCCTGGAAGAGGGCGGTGGCCTCGGCGACCGTGGCCTCGCGGTCGTCGGGATGGACGAACTCGATGAACGGCTTTGCGGTCATCTCCTCGGGGGACCAGCCGAGGGTGCGCTCCCAGGCCGGGTTGGCGTGGCGGAAGTACCCGTTGGCGTCCAGGGTCACGAGCAGGCCCACCGAGACCCGGAACAGCCGCTCGTACACTTTTGCGAGCTCCGCCACCTCCGCGAGCTGCTCTGTCCGCTCGCGGTCGCTCGTCAGGTCGAGCGCCGTGGCATAGATGAGGCGCTCCGAAGGGGGGTCATCCATGTCCACACGGGCGGCCCAGCCGAGCCACCGGTACGACCCGTCCTTGCACACATAGCGATTGTCGAACCGGAATGTCGTGCGCCCCTCGAACAGGGCGGCGGCCTCGGCGAGCGTGGCCTCCCGGTCGCCTGGGTGGACGAACTCGATGAACGGCCTGGCCCTGAGCTCGTCGAGCGACCAGCCGAGGGTCCGCTCCCAGGCAGGGTTCAGATCGTGGAAGTGGCCGCGCGCGTCCGCGGTAGCCAGGAGCCCTGCCGACACCTGGAACATCTTTTCGTGGCTCAAGCCCATGTCCTCCCCTGTGGCGGCGGCGCGCGCTCCTCGTCGCGACCGCCTGCTTCCTGCGATGTCCCTGCCCGGATGCAGGTGAACGTTGCTCACGCCGTCTGGCCGGAGCGCGCAGGCGCTCGCGTCCAGGCAGCGCGAAGTCGACCCCACCCGTACGTCGAAGCTTGCTTGTCCACGAGATCGATTTTTATGTCAAGGGCGTCGCTGCAGGCGCCCAGAGCCACGAGGAGCGGCCGGGACCGGGTGTGCGTGTGCGCCGCTGGCTGGCGCCCACTGTCGGTGTCGGCGCGGTTGCCAGGCCCTGGTGAGGCGGGTAGGGTCCGCGCCCAAAGGAGTGGACCATGACCGTCTCTGCGATTTTCAACCCGGCGCGCTGGCGCGAGGTCGACGGGTTCTCGTTCGAGGATCTCACCTATCACCGCGCCGTGGATCAGGGCACCGTGCGCATTGCGTTCAACCGGCCCGAGGTGCGCAATGCCTTTCGTCCCCGCACGGTCGATGAGCTGTACACCGCGCTCGAGCACGCGCGCACGACCTCCGACGTGGGCTGTGTGCTGATCACCGGCAACGGGCCCTCTCCGAAGGACGGCGGCTGGGCGTTCTGCTCCGGCGGCGATCAGCGCATCCGCGGGAAGGACGGTTACAAGTACGAGGGCGAGAGCGCGGGGCAGGCGGATCCGGCGCGGCTCGGTCGACTCCACATCCTGGAGGTGCAGCGGCTCATCCGGTTCACGCCGAAGGTCGTCATCGCCGTCGTGCCCGGCTGGGCGGCCGGCGGCGGCCACAGCCTCCACGTGGTCTGCGACATGACGCTGGCGAGCCGCGAGCACGCGATGTTCAAGCAGACGGACCCGGACGTGGCGAGCTTCGACAGCGGTTATGGCTCGGCGCTGCTCGCGCGGCAGGTCGGGCAGAAGAAGGCGCGGGAGATCTTCTTTCTGGGGCTCGATTACACGGCGGAGCAGGCGGCGGCGATGGGGATGGTCAACGCCGTCGTCCCTCACGCCGAGCTCGAGGACGAGGCGCTGCGCTGGGGGGCGCTCATCAACTCGAAGAGCCCGACCGCGATGCGGATGTTGAAATACGGTTTCAACCTGCCTGACGAGGGGCTCGTCGGACAGCAGCTCTTCGCCGGCGAGGCGACGCGGCTCGCTTACGGTACGGACGAGGCTCAGGAAGGCAGGGATGCTTTTCTAGACAAGCGCCGTCCGGATTTCAAGCGCTTTCCCTGGCACTACTGACAGCGCCGCTCCGTGGGGTCGCGGCCGACCCCCCAGGAGGGGCCGGCGAGCGCGCGTAAAACATCGAAAATACATGGGAAATAGGGGCAGACCCGCGGGCGCTGGGCGCGGATCCTGCGACGCGAGCGTTTTGTCGTGCCTGTAAATTTTCGTCTTTGGCGCACGAGCGCGACGTGTCCACGGTGGCGGCGCGTTCAGCGACGCCGCAACGCGTGATCTCGATGACGCCGCGATGCGTGATCTCGAGTTGACGAAGTCGGGTGATCGCACCGT
>JAICEP010000356.1 GCA_025924095.1 Sorangium sp. | reverse complement strand
GCGCTCGCGTGTTCGGCGAGAGCGACGCCAAGCACATCGCGACGGTCCGTGCCGAATCCATCGGCTGCCGCGAGCGCACACTCCGCGCGGCGGGCAGCGCTCTCGGGCCGCGGGCAGGCTACCGCTTCACCATCGACGACGGACCGGACGACCTCGAAGAGAGCTGGCTCGCCGTGGAGGTGGAGCACGAGGGCTCCCAGGCGGGCGCGACGCCCGAGGTGGTCCGCATGACCGGCATCAAGGGCTCCGAGACGTACAGGATGAAGCTCTTCGCCGTGCCCGCGAGCGAACAGTACCGTGCGCCGCAGTCCACTCCGTGGCCGCGGATCTACGGCTTCGAGAACGGGGTCGTCAGCGGCCCGGCCGACAGCCCTTATGCCCAGATCGACGCCGACGGCCGGTACCTCGTCCGGTTCGAGTTCGACACGAGCGATCTCCCCGACGCGCAGGTGTCGACGCGCGTCCGGATGCTCCAGCCGCACGGCGGAGAGAACGAGGGTTTCCACTTTCCCCTGCGCAAGGGCACCGAGGTGATGGTCGGCTTCCTCGGCGGCGACCCGGACCGGCCGTTCATCGCGGGCGTCGTGCCCAACGCGCACAAGCCGAGCGTCGTCAAGGAGCGCAACCGCACGCAGAACGTGATTCGCACGGGCAGCAGCAACCAGATCGTGATGGAGGATGAGAAGGGCAAGGAGTTCATCTTCATCCAGTCCCCGAACAAGAGGACGGGCATCTACCTCGGCCATCCCTCCGGCGATCAATCGAGGATCTTCACGGGGGAAGGCGACCAGCCGACGAGCTGGTACTTCACGAACCCCGGAGCCGCAGCGAGCGGCGACACGAACGCGGGGAGCGACGTCGGCGTGAGCCTCTGGCAAACCACCGACGGCAACTCGGGCCTCTTCGTCGGCGGAGACTCCTGGGTCAACGTCTGGGGAACACAGAACTGGTTCGTGTACGGCGCCGTATCGCACGGTTACCTGTCGACGTTCACGCTCGACATCGGCGCCGACTCGAACGAGAAGTACCATGCCCGTCGGAATACGGAGATCACCTCCGGCCGGAGCGACAAGGTCATGGGTGGTGGCATGGTGCAGGAGATCCACGGCGGGCTGACCCAGACGATCGAGCCTGGAGGGAAGTCGACGGTCACCGGCGGATGGGAGCACAACGTGACGGCGACGAACACCGACCACTACGGGACGTGGGTGTCCAATATCGACAACGGGTGGACGGCGACCGTCGGACAAGCCATCTCGGTCACCAGCACGGGCGCGAGCATCGAGATCAAGGCCCCCGCCGGGAACGTCGACGTGAAGGGACTCGGGGGCCACGTCAACCTCCAGGGCTCGGCGAGCATCGAGCTCACGGCGCCCAAGGTGACGGTCAACGGCACCGACGTGCAGGTGAAGAGCACCAAGTGGTTCGACTGGTACACCCACAAGGGCGCCGCGGGCATCCTCAAGCTGGACGAAGCCGCGGTCTATCAGTCCGCCTATGGCCTGAAGATCGACACCGTCGGGATCAAGATCGAGAACGAGGGCTGCAAGAAGATCACGGGCGGGATGTTCGTGCGCGCGTACGCCATGTCGAAGAAGACTTCCCTGTTCAGCCTCTCCGACTACGCGATCGGAATCTGGAACGGCGCGTTCAAGAAGGAGTAACTACGCCGGTGAAGGTCTGCAAGCCGCTCAAGATCCCGATCCTGACGCGAGTGATCGAGCACCTGCGGAGACCCCAGTTCCACGTCGCCGCGATCATCGGCTTCCCCCTGGACCGCCCGCGGGCGCTCATCGACGAGTTCGCGTTCTGGCCGGCGGTCACCCCCGATCTCGGGATCGCCGCGCTCGACGAGGGGATCTCCAAGGCTCGCGGGGAGCTGCTCGTCGCCGGACGCTGCTGCACCCCCGGCGGCCGGCCCCTGACGGCGTCGCACGTCCGGGCCAAGGTGGGCGCGATCGACAAGAAGCTCATGGTGATGGGCGATCGCCACCGGCAGCTCGGCTTCGCCACGGAGCCGAAGCCCTTCGCGGAGATGCCCGTCGACTGGGCGCACGCCTACGGCGGCAAGGAGTATCCGCGGAACCCCTACGGCATCGGCGCGGAGGACATCGAACGCGACGGCAAACGCGTGCGACCGCTGCCCAACATCGAGCCGTTCGGCGGTCTCCTCGGCTCGAACAGCGACCAGCCGGACTCCCTCGCGCCGATGGACATGAGCTTCGCGCCGCGGCGCGCGCGGGCAGGGACCTTCGGGCGCGACTACGTCGAAAAATACGCGCCGGGCCTGCCCTCCGACCACGCTCCCACCGTGTACAACGCTGCGCCCGAGGACCAGTGGATCCCCGGCTTCTGGCGGGGCGACGAGCGCTTCCTGGTGGAGAACATGAACCCGTCGAGCCCTCGGATCGAGGGAGCGCTGCCGGGCCTCGCGGCGCGGGCGTTCGTGACCCATCGAACGGCGGACGGCGAGCGCTTCGTCGAGATCGGCCTTCGCTGCGACACGGTCTGGCTGTTCCCCACGGCCAGGATCGGCGCCCTGATCCTCCACGGCTGGAGGCTCGTCGCCGACGACGACGCGCGCGACATCGTCCACCTCGTCGTCGCATGCGAGGAGCCCTCCGCGCCGCGGCCCATCGAGCACTACCAGCAGGCCCTCGTGCGCAGGCTCGACAAGGACAAGGGGTCGCTGAACGATCTGAGCGACAGCGACCTCATGCCCACGCGCGCGTCCGGCGTGGTCGCCAACATGGACCTCGGGGCGATAGGCCAGTGGCTGAAGCCTGGGCAGATCGCGATGCAGAACGAGCGGCGTGGCGCCGAGCGCCGGCGCCAGGAGCGCGTGGCCCAGTTCGAGGCGCAGGGGATCGATCCTGCGCTGTACGGTCTCGCCGAGCCGCTCCCGGCCGTCGCGCTCCCGCCGACCGACGACCTCGACGCCATGGCGGAGTACCTCCTCACGATCGAAGCGCAAGTGGCCGAGGAGGAGGTGAAGGCAAAGCAGGCCTTCGAGAACCTGAAGGAGGAGCAGCGGGCGGCGATGGGCGCCGACGGCTTCGACCCGGCCACGGCGCAAGGCGAGATCACCGGCGGTCCACCGACGTTCCGCGCGGAGGCGCACCTTCGACAACAAGCCGAGCTCGCGAGCATCGCGCGGACGGCCGGCGAGCCGGACGTCGAGCTCGAGGCGAAGCTCGCGAGCCCCGCGTTTCACGAAGAGCTCCTCCGGCTCGAGGAGCTGACTCGCGCTGGGTACCAGCAAACAGCCCACCTCGCGCCCGCGGCTCCACCGATGACGGAGGAGGCGGTCGAGCTTGCGCGCGCGTTGATCCGGGTGGCGCGGGACGCAGGCGAACCCCTCGCGGACCGCGACCTCACCGGCGCCGACCTTCGCGGGATGGACCTCACCGGCATGGACTTCTCGCGGACGTTCCTCGAGGGCGCCGATCTGCGCGACGCCGACCTCTCGGGCGCCAACTTCGAAGGCGCCGTGCTCGCCAGGGCCGACCTGCGCGGCGCGAGCCTCAAAGGCACGCGACTCGTCGGCGCCAATCTCGGCGCCGCGAACCTCGAGAGGGCCTCCTTCGAAGGCGCCGATCTGTCGCAAGCCGTCCTCATGGGCGCGCGCGTAGCGGGCGCGAGCTTCGCCCGCGCCACGCTCACGGGCGCCGACGTGCTCGAGACGAGGTGGATCGGCGTGGACCTCGCGGGAGCACGGCTCGACAAGTGCACCTTCCTCAGGGCCGATTTCACGGGCTCGAGCGTCGCGGCCGCGCACCTCGTGCAGACGACGTTCATCGAGTGCCAGCTCGATCGCACGGACTTCTCGGGCGCCGACCTCCAGCGCGCCTGCTTCGTCACCTGCAAGGGGGAGGACGCCCGCTTCGTTCGTGCCCGCATGAGCGAGGCGGTGATCGGTCATATGAGCGAGCTCCCGCGCGCCGACTTCACCGACGCCGTGATGGAGAAGTGCTGCCTGCGGACGACCGCGCTGCGCGGCGCGAAGTTCGTCGCCGCCAAGATGGTGATGGCCGATCTGTCGGAGTGCGACGCGAGCGCGGCCACCTTCGATCGGGCGCTCCTGAGCAGCGCGCTCTTGATCCGGGCACGGCTCGACGGCGCGTCGCTGCGCGGCGTGAACCTGACCGAGGCGATCCTGTCGAAGTCCAGGCTGGCCGGCGCTGATTTCACCGGCGCCCAGCTCACACGCGCGGACTTCAGCCGCGCCATCGGCGACCGCGACACGCGCTTCGCCGACGCCGTCGTGAAGTTCACTCGCTTCGACCGAGGGGGAACGAGGCCCGCGCCGTGAACCGCGACGAGCTCATCGACATCATCCGCCACGGCACGGTGGTCCAGGGGGACATCTCGGGGCTCGACCTCTCGGGCGCCGACCTCTCGGGCGGCGTCTTCGACCGCGTGCGCTTTCCCGCGCGGATGGCCGGCGCGCAGCTCAAGGAGGCGAGCCTCAACGAGTGCGACCTGTCCGCGTGCGACTTCTCCGGCAGTGACCTGCACATGACGACGGTCTTCCGCAGCAAGCTCGACGCCGCCAGCTTCTCGCGCGCGAAGCTGATCTGCGCGACCTTCGTCGAGTCGCCGGCGCCTGGCTCGAGCTTCGCGGGGTGCGAGGCGCCGCTCGCCACCTGGACGAATTGCGCACTTTCGGGCAGCTCGTTCGAAGGAGCCAACCTCGATCGCGCCAACGTGCTCGAGTGCGGCCTTGACCGCACGGACTTCCGGCGTGCCAACCTCGACCGCGGGACCTACTACAAGCTAGACCTCGCGACGGCGCTGCTCGACGGCGCCACTCTCACGCTCACCACGTTCGTCGAGTCGAGCCTCGGAGCCCGCTCCTTCGCGGGCACGAAGCTCTTTCGAACGCAGTTCATGCGCGGCAGCGTGGCCGGATCGAGCTTCGCGGGGTGCGACGCGACCCAGTGCAACTTCACCGCCGTCGACGTCGCGGGCTGCGACTTCTCGGCGGCCGTGCTGACCCAAGCGCTCTTCGGCGAGGCGCGCGGCGCCAAGGTCAAGTTCACGCGCGCGAAGCTCCGGAGCGCCATCTTCGAGCGCGCGAACCTGCCCGGCGCGGACTTCGCGGACGTCGACCTGACGGAGGCTTACCTGGCGAAAGGGGCGTTTCCGGGCGCGCGCTTCGTCGGCGCGACGCTCAGCTACGCCGACTTCTCCCATTGCCAGTTGAACGGCGCGGACTTCAGCAGGGCGTCGATGTTTCGCACGAAGCTGCACCGCGCGGCGCGCGACGGCGCGGTGATCCCGGGCGGCGACTGGCTCGGTGACGACGCCGAGGTCGCCGCGCTCGAGGACTGGAAGGCGCGCCACGGGGCCGATCGGACGGCCCGCTGATCCCGAGGTAGGGCATGCACGCAACGAACATCGAGAGACAGGAACTGCACGAGGTCGCCCCGTACGAGGAGCGACCCTCGCTCGATCAGCTCGTCGACCTCGAGGCGCGCCCGACGCCCGAGTCCCGAGGTGAAGCCGGCCCGCCGGTGCTCGCCTACGGCACCGCGCTGGACGGCGACGAGCTCGCCGTCCAGCTCGATGGCGGCCCCCGTCCGGCGCGGCGGGCCAAGAGCTGCCTCGTCTCCGTCACGCCGGGCGACCGGGTCCTGTGCTCGGTCTCCGCCGACGCCGTGTACGTGCTGGCCGTGCTCGAGAGCGCCGGCGCCGGGCCGACCCGCGTGGTCGTAGGCGGCTCCCTCGAGCTGCAAGCCGACGGGGAGATCGCCATCGGCGGCGCCTCGCTCCTCATGCGCGCGAGGTCCGCGAGCGTCGTGATCGAGGAGTTGAAGGTCATGGGCCGCTCCGTCGAGGCGAGCTTCGCGGAGAAGGCGACGTTGTTCGCCGAGCGCGTCGAGTCGCGGGCCTCGCGCGTGCTCCAGCGGGCGAAGCAGGCGTTCCGCTTCGTGACCGACCTCGAGCAGGCGCGCGTGGGCAACTACGACCTGCGCGCCGAGAACCTCGCCGCGATACGCGGCGAGAACACCATCGTCTCCGCGCGAGTGCTCGCGAAGCTCGATGGCGAGCAGGTCAAGATTGGTTGAACGGTTCGATGGAACGGATGGAGGACGCGATGCTCGCAAAGACGCAGGCTGGTGGGATGAATTTCGCGTTTCCCGACGTGTGCTTGACCCCGACCCCCGCGGGACCGGTGCCCATACCCTATCCCAACATCGCGCTCGAGCCGACGAACGTCGCCTTCGTGCCAAACGTGCTCATCACCTGCGCGCCCGCTCACAACATGACGACGATCGCGCCGATGACCAACGGTGACAACGCCGGCGTCGCGTTGGGCGTGGCCTCGGGGACGGTGATGGCACCGCAGCGGAACCTGACCGGAGCCTTCACCGTCATCGTCGGCTGCGCGCCAATCACCCGGCTCACGAGCCTATCGATGCAGAACAGCACGGACGCGTTCGGCGCCAAGATCGTGCCCAGCGTGACGAACACGATCGTGCTGTCGCCGTGACGTGGGCGCGGCGCCGCTCGTCATCCCCCGGCCCTCGCCTCGAGGTCAGTGCGCGCGCCGGACGGGCCCCGGAACAGGACCCATAGCCGCGGCACAGGGGACCGCGAGGGCGGGGGCACCGTGGGATCGACGATCGCAGCCGACCCGCCGCAGTACTTGCACGTCACCCGGCGCACCCCTTCGGGCGCGTCGAGCGGCGCATGGCAGCGGGGGCACTCGAGCGCGATCACGGCGGCGCCACGGGCCGCGCGTGGCCGGTCAAAGACGAGCGCGACCACGCCGCGCGGCATCGCGCGCCGGACGAGCGCGGGCACCTCGCCCGAATGGCTCAGACCGCACGTGCACGCGCAGCGGCCGCCGCGCCACTGGGGTTCGACGAGAGCTCCGCACGCGCAGATCGGGTGGCCGGGGCCGGCGACGAGGTTGGCGGGCGTGTCGTCGGTGGGCCGGAGCCGCTCGCCGGGGGCGTCGGCGCGCTCGATGCCGACCTCTTTGAAGGGGTTGAGGGTGGCGATCGGCGGCCGGCCGGCCGCGCCGCCCTCGGGGTCGGGGCCAGCCATGTCGGCGACCGCATGCGCGTGCCGGAGCGCGGTGCGCCAGAGCAGGGCGGGGAGCTCCTGCGTGTGGCTACACGTCGGGCACACCGCGCGGCCGTCGTCCGCGAGCGAGGCGAGCGGCACGCGCCGGGAGCAGCCCGCGCACGCCCACTCGAAGGCGACATGGCCCCAGTACGCATCGTCGGCGCGCCGCACCACCTCAACAGGTTCGGGCGGGTCGTCGCCGCACACGCGGCATGCCTTCTGGCGCGTCGGCACGACGCGCCCGCACTGCGGGCAGATGCGCAGCGCATTCGCGGCGACGTTCGGCATCGGATCGCCGGGCCCGAAATCCGCCTCTGCGAACTCTGCCTCTGCAAACTCCGCCTCCGCGAGCTCCGCCGGCGGGACCGGCCGGCCGCAGTTGCGGCACAGCCGTGCCCCCCCGCTGTATCGGGTCTTGCAAGACGGGCACATGGCCATGCGGCGAGTATATACCAGCGAAGATCCCCGGCAGGACCGTTGATGCGCGGCGCTAGGACGGCCCGGCAGGGCCCCCGAGCGCGCGACAGCGCGCGTCGTCGAGCACGAGGCGCACGCCGCGGTTCGACGGAAAGAGCGCGTTGAGGCGCGCGGTGACCGCAGGATCCCCGGTGAAGACGTCGATCTGCCTTCCGACGACCTTGATGCCGCGATCCTCGGCGACGAAGCAGCCGTCGTGTCGGCCGCCGCCCGGGAGCGGCAGCCCGACGAGCTCGGGCACGAAGAGGGACGTGCCGAGCGGAATGACGCTCGAGTCGACCGCGACCGTGCGCAGCGGCGTGATGGCGCGCCCGGTCGCGCCGCGGCCATACGGGAACCGCCGCGGATCGAGCCGCTCGAAGCAGATCTGCTGGCCGGTGCGCGGGCAGACATCGGCGCACGCGCAGCCCCGTCGCGCGAAGCTCACCGTGTCACCCGAAGCGAGCCGGCCGCTGCCCTGGACGCAGACCTGGTCGTGGAACGCGCGCGGGACGCTCGAGAGCGGCGCGCAGGCAGCGTCGTAAAGGACCGCATC
>JAICEP010000355.1 GCA_025924095.1 Sorangium sp. | reverse complement strand
TCCACCGCCACCGCCTTGGCCTCGAGGCTCGTCGTCGCCGTGGTGTATTCAGGGTCGCCCAACTGCAAGATCCATAGCGGATTACCCGTTTCGCCGTCCAACTTCACGACAAAAGCGTCCTTCGATGATGCAGTCGTCAGGGTCGACGAGCCCAGGCTTACCTCGCGACTGAAAGAGCCGACCAGGACCACGTCACCGTCGGGCGTAGCCGCCGAATCCAGGACAACGAGGCGACCCG
The DNA here is from genome assembly GCA_025924095.1 of Sorangium sp. Classification (GTDB taxonomy): domain Bacteria; phylum Myxococcota_A; class Polyangia; order Polyangiales; family Polyangiaceae; genus Sorangium. Next base: position 7,860 of record JAICEP010000355.1, on the reverse strand, counting down.
TGCCCGTGAACAAGTTGCGCCCCCAGCTCAACTTGTTGTCGGACGAGAACCTGGCCACGAAGCAACCATCCTCATCGAGAGTGGGCGCCGTGATGGAATTGCCAGCACCAAACTCGATCGCGTTCTCGTACAGGCCCGACAAGACGACGCTGTCGTCAGGCATCACCGAAAGACGCGATCCCAACGCACCATCCAAGTCGTTCACCCGCAGCCACCGGCTGAAGGCATGGCTACCGTCCGGCTTCAGCTTGGCGAGAAAGAAAGCGAAGCCAGACGATATCAACGGCGGGCCGCCGAAATCCGTGGTGCCTTGAAAGACTCCTGAGAGGAGGAGGTTTCCCTTCGAGTCGAGCCGAGCGCTCTCTGGAAAGACCAACTCATGGCTCCCGAAGCTCTTCGCCCAGACCAATCCTGAGCACGAATCTTCATCGCAGTCCTCGAACTCGCCGAGGCCCAGGACCTGAGCACACGAAGCCGTGCTGAGGAGGGCACCCAGGGCGAGCACGCGGGTGGCGCGAACGAGGGGAGGAGAAGGCGGAGCGCGGCGCATGGTGACGTAGGAGGCCCTAAAGCGTCACGCCCGTCAAGGGTGGAGCAAGACGCTCACGAGTCCTGCTGGCTCGCGCCGGAGGGCACCTTCGCGCGCTCTCTTCACCGAGCAAGGGGCGGGCCTCTCCCGGTTCCGGCGGCTTCGTCTCGGGTGGACCGGTCGGAGCGCTCGCGGCAGGCTCAAGCGACTGCCGTCGCTCGCACGCGCGCACCGCGGCAGGTGCAGGCGGTTCATGCGGGTCGTCGGCGGCGCTCACGGCCTCGGAGAACGCGATTGTCGTCGGGGAGGGCGCCTTCACTCACCCGGTGAGCGCAGTGGATGAACGCAAGATGTCCTGTGAGATGACAATAGGTCATCATCAGGTAGACACAGCCAAATCCGTGACTTCGACGTAACGACTTGCAGCGCCCCTCAGGTGATTTCCGTCACTCCTGATGAAGACGCCTGAGCCCGCGCGCGATGCCCCTGTTGCATTGCCCCTCCTGGCCCGCGCGCCTCGCGCGCCCTCCCTCCCCGGGCCCGGCCTCCCCGAGCCCGGCCGCCAGCCGAGGCCGGCGCCCAACCGTCCCTACCGCCAGGGCGCCGGAGCGGCTACAACCTGAGCTCGTTCCGCGGGCATGCTGGCGCAGCGCGCTCGGAACACCGAGGATTGCCGATGGACCACGACATCGACGACGTGATCGACGGCCGGTACAAGCTGATCGAGGTGGTCGGCCAGGGAGGCCATGGCGTCGTCTACCGCGCCCTGGACCAGCAGACCGGCACGCAGGTCGCGGTCAAGTACCTCAGGCCCGAGTTCTCCAGCGATCCCGCCCTGAAAGCCCGCATGCGGCGCGAGGCCAGCGCCATGGGCACGCTGTCCGGCACCAGCGCGACACAGGTCTTCGCCTTCTGCGAGGCCCCCGACGGCACGCTCTTCATCGTGATGGAGTTCCTGAGGGGCAGCGACCTCGAGACGACCCTGCGCCGGCTCGAGGCGCAGAACCAGCGGCTCCCGCTCGCCCGGCTCCAGGAGCTGTTCCGCCCGATCATCGACACGCTCGACGCCGCGCACGCCCGCGGCATCGTCCACCGCGATCTGAAGCCCGCGAACATCTTCGTCCTGGACAGCGACGCAAGCGGCCCGCCCTCCTTGCCTCACCAAAAAAGCAATCCAGACAACATCACCCACGATCGCTCTTCTACTGGCGACCCGATCCGTCCTGCGGACCACGGCGCCGGCGGCGGATCGCCGGCCGATCCCGGCGCAGCGGCCCGGGGAGGCGTGCGCTTGCTCGATTTCGGGCTTGTCAAGGTCATGCAGGCCGACCCCCTCACCCGCGAGGGGGCGATCCCCGGCTCGCCCAGCTACATCGCGCCCGAGGTCTGGAAGGGCCGGCCCCAGGAGATCGACCACCGGATCGACATCTACTCCCTCGGCGCGGTGCTCTTCCGCGCCCTCGCGGGCCGCGTGCCGTTCTCCGGGGCGAGCCGGGTCGACATCCTGCTCGCCGCCGCGCGCGGCCCCCGGCCGAGCCTGTACGCCCTCCGGCCCGACCTGCCGCCCGAGATCGACGCGTGGGTGGCCCGGGCGCTCGCCGTCGTCCCGGAGGAGCGCTTCCAGGACGTCCGCGCGCTCTGGAGCGCGCTGGGGCCGCTGCTCGACCTCGCCGCTCGGGCCGAAGGCGAGGCCGCCGGCGGCGCGATCCCGCGGTGAGCACGTTCCCCTACCCGTGCGCCTTGCGACGCGGGAAGCGGCGCTGATAGCGTCTCCCAGACCATGTCTGAATCGAGGGCCGCAGGATGAGCTCCTCGCCCGGTCTGTTGCAGCCGAATACCCGGTTCCGCGACCGCTACCAGGTGCTGCGCGTCATCAAGGCGGGCGGCATGGGCGCCGTCTACGAGGTGATGGACGACGTCACCGCGACGCGCCGCGCGCTCAAGGTGATGCTGCCCAGCCTCCTCGACAGCGAGGAGCTGCGCGCCCGCTTCGCCCTCGAGGCCCGCATCACCGGCATCATCGAGAGCGACCACATCGTCAGGACCTCGGACGCCGGCATCGACGACGAGACCGGCACGCCGTTCATCGTCATGGAGCTGCTCCGCGGCGAGGAGCTCGGCGGCCTCCTCAAGAAGCGCGGCTCCCTCCCCGCCGAGGACGTCGCCCTCTACCTGTTCCAGGCCGCGCTCGCGCTCGACAAGACGCACGCGGCGAACATCGTCCACCGCGATCTCAAGCCGGACAACCTGTTCGTCACGGTCCGCGACGACGGCTCGCCGTGCGTGAAGATCCTCGACTTCGGGATCGCCAAGGTCATCGAGCAGCACCAGGCCTCCACGCTGACCCGGCAGATGCTCGGCACGCCCGTGTACATGGCGCCCGAGCAGATCCGGGCCGAGCGCAACGTCGGTCCGCGCGCCGACATCTACGCGCTCGGGCACGTCGCGTACGCGCTCCTCGTCGGCGAGTCGTACTGGGCCCAGGAGGCCGAGGCGACCCCGTCGCCGTACCTGCTCGCGGCCGAGCTCCTGCGCGGGGCGATGGAGGCGCCCAGCGCTCGCGCAGCGCGCCGCCGCTCCGCCGCGCTGCCGAGCGCGTTCGACGGCTGGTTCTTCAAGACGACGGCGCTCAGGCCCGAGGACCGCTTCGATCGCGCGTCCACCGCGGTGAGCGCGCTCGCCGTCGCGCTCGACGTGCCGCTCCCGCGGGCGTCGCGCGTCGTGCTCCTGCCGGACGCGCCGCCGCCCGCTCCGAGCCCGAGCGTGAACCCGAGCCCCACCGACCCGACGCAGCCCTCGCGGCCCGGCAAGTCGGGGCGCTTCGCCGACGTGCCGACCGTCACCGCGCCCGAGCCGTCCACGACGCCGCCGTCGCGCCGCCCCCCGCCCTCGCCGCCGCCCGTGTCGAGGTTCCCGGAGACCCGGTCCCGGCCGTCGGAGGCGCCGGGCCGGACGAGCTCCTCGACGGGTGAGCCGTCGAGGAAGTCCGATCCTGCGTCGCGGCGCGAGCGCGCCACGCAGCGGCGGTTCCACGTCCGGGCCGACACGGTGACGGGGGTCCTCCACGTGAAGGTCTGGGGGTTCTGGGACGTCGACGAGGGCAAGGCGTACCTCGACGACTTCCGCCACAAGGCCTCGACGCTGCTCCACCTCGGCAAGCCCTGGTACGTGCTCGCCGACATCGCGGACTTCCCGCCGCAGAAGCCCGACGTGAGCCCCTACGTCGAGCAGACCATGGCCTACGCGGTCGAGCACGGCATGCGCAAGGCGGCGAACCTCGTGAACAGCGCGCTCTCGAAGATGCAGATCTCCCGCCTGTCGGCCGCCATGGGGCTGCCCGAGTACTCGTTCTTCACCGCGGAGGCCGACGCCCTCGCGTGGCTCCTGAAGGGCTGAGCGCCCCCGGCCCGGGGGCGAAGGGCTCCGCGCTCAGCCGAGGACGAACCGCCGGATGCGCCCGGCGAGGCTCCGCACCTTCTCCTCGGCCTCGTTGTAGCGCTCGGCCGCGTCGCGCAGGTGGGCCTGGCGCGAGGCCATGAGCAAGCTGAGCTCGATCACGAGCTGCGGGCGCGCCTCGATGATCGGCTGCAGCGCCTCCTTCGTGATCTGGTAGAGCACCACCTCTTCGACGGCGCGCACCGTCGCGGTGCGCTCCTCGCCCGTAAGCAGCGCGAACTCCCCGAAGACGGCGCCCTTCTCGAGCGCGGCGACCGTCGAGTCCTGCCCGTCGGTGTGCCGCACCACCACCTCGACCACGCCGGACGCGACGACGAACATCGACGAGTCCCGCTGCCCCTGCAGCACGATCCGGTCGAGCGGGCCGTACTCCACCCGGCGCACCTTCGTGGCGAGCTTGCGGAGCTCGCGATCGAGCAGCGGCTTGAAGACCGGCGCCCTCCGGAGCAGCGTCATGATGTCCTCGGCGCTCGCCCCGCGCTCGGCCTTGCTCGGCTCGTCGAGATCGATCGATGACGCGGCCCCGTGACCGTCGCGCCGCTGCAGCGCGGCGAGCAGCGACGGGTTCTTCTCCATGTACGCCTCGAGCAGGCTCGCGTTCCGCGGGATGCACTCGTCGCCCGTGTAATCCATGAGGTTCCGCTCGGCGGCCCAGCGGGCCACGTCGTTCATCGACTTCCGGTACTGCCGGCACGCCGCGGGGAAGATGCCGTCCTGATCGCCGAAGAGCGCGGTCAGCGCCTCGGGCATGAGGCTGAGCCCGAACAGCCGCACGTCGCCGCGCTGGTGCCAGAGCGCGAAGTCGCGCCACCGCGGGTCGAGGTGCGCGAGCTCCGGGAACGCGAGCACGCTGTTCTTGAGCACCGCCCGCTCCGCGTCGCGGAACACCCGGTGCCAGGTCTCCTGCGCGTTCCACAGGTTGGGGCCGGCGAGCTCGATCGCCTTCTGCAGGTCCGCGTGGTGGGCGTGCAGGAAGGTGAGCGTGGCCTTCTGCTTGCGCATCAGGTTCGTCAGGCTCACCGGCCCGGCCGCGAAGAAGCCGGCGGCGCGCGGCGCGATGTGCCGCATGTCCCAGACCTCCTTCCACGCCGCGACGTCGATCGCCGCGCGGATGGGCGCGAACGCCGCGCCGTTCTCGAAGGCCTCGCGCTCCCCCGGCGAGAGCATGTCGGGGTACTGGTCCTTCACCGCCTCGAAGATGCCGATGCACGTGAGGAGCTCGAGGTAGAGCCCCACCCGGAGCAACCAGCGGGGGTCGGGGAGGTTGCGCCGGTGCTGCTCGAGGTCCTGATGGATGGCCCGGAGGTACAGGAGGGCCTTGTCCATGCCGATGGTCAGCACGGGGAACCACGGGTGGTAGCCGACGTGCAGCTCGTCGATCCCGAGCGCCTGCTGCTGGATCTCCGTGTCCGTCTTGACGAGCCGGTCGAGCAGGCGCGTGTAGAGCGAGCCGAAGCGGCCGGTGTCGAAGATCTCGACGTCCGTCGTCTCGGAGGAGACCGTCCTGCCCGCCTCGCTGAGCCGGATCTCGACCCGGAGCTGCTGCCGGAACAGGCTCGCGAGCGTGAACGGATCGGCGCCGTCCGGGATGCGCCGCCGGAACGACTCGGGCAGGTCGACCCAGTGATAGCCGCCGCCGGTCTCCTCGCCGGGGGGGTGCGGCATGAGCTGCCGCGCCGGCACGATCGTGGCGACGTAGACCGTCTGATGGAACGAGTTCCACGGGGCGGGCTCGAGCATCGGGACGGGGTAGGACGACGTCGAGACGATCTGCGGACTGAGCGGCAGGTCCATGATGCCGGGGACGGGGCACGGCTCGCCTTCGCCGGGGGTCGCCGGGAGGAACCACGCCGACAGGGTCACCTCGAACGGCCGCTCGAAGGGGGCGACGAACGCGTAAATGTCGCGCAGCCGGTAGAGCAGCCACACCTCGTCGCCGAGCTCCGACGGGTCGCCCGCGGTGTTGATGCAGCCGGCGCGCTCGCTGCACCCGTGCCCGGGATAGAGCGCCTCGTCGACAGGCCGCTTGCCGGGCTCGAACGGGATGAGCTCCAGCGACGGCGAGAGCTCGGCCGACTCCTCCTCCGGGCTCTGGCGCGCCTCGAGCTGCCGCAGGTACTGACGGACCCGGGCCAGCTTGTCCTCCCAGTCCATGCCCTCGACGCGGCTCATGAGCAGCCGCTTGAACTGCCTCTGGAACTCCTTCGGGGTCATCATGCAGCGTCCACCTGAGTTGCCGGGGGGCCGGACAGCCGCCCTCCGGGAGAGCTTACCGGCTCCGCGCGCGCAGCGCGCAGCGATCAGCGCCGGCCAGAGCCCGCGCGAGCCCCTTGCGGCGCCGCGTCCCGGAAGGTACGGGCTTGCGCCGTATGGCCATCGAGATCCGCGAGCTCCGGAAGGGCGACAAGAAGGTCCTCAAGGACTTCCTGAACGTGGTCGACACCGTCTACGAGGGTGAGCCCAACTATATCCGCCCGCTCGATTTGGACATCGCCGATCGGCTCGACAAGAAGAAGAACCCCTTCTTCGAGCACGCCGAGGGGACGGCGTGGGTGGCGTACACGGACGGCCGGCCGGCCGGCCGGATCACCGCGCAGGTCGATCACGAGCACCTCCGGCTCCACCGCGACGAGACGGGCGCGTTCGGCTTCTTCGATACGATCGACGACGCGGAGACGGCGCAGGCGCTGCTCGCCGAGGCGGCGGGCTGGCTGCGCGCGCGCGGGATGAAGCGCATGCGGGGCCCGTACTCGCTCTCGATCAACGAGGAAGCCGGCTGCCTCGTCGAGGGGTTCGATCGCCCGCCGGTGCTGATGATGGCCTACCACCGGCCGCACCAGGGCCGGCTCATCGAGCAGGCGGGGCTCGAGAAGGTGAAGGACCTCTACGGGTGGCGCTACGAGGTCGGCGATGTCCCGCCCCGCGCGCAGAGGGCCCACGCCGAGGTGCTGGCGATGCCGGAGGTGCACACGCGCTGCGGCGACCCGAAAAACCTGCTCGACGACATCCGGATCGTCCTGGACGTCTTCAACGACGCCTGGAGCGACAACTGGGGCTTCGTGCCGATGACCGAGAAGGAGCTGGTCAAGTGGGCGAAGGACGTGCGGCTCATCCTGATGCCCGAGCTCACGAAGATCACGTTCATCGACGGCGAGCCGGCCGCCGTGTCGCTCGGGCTGCCCGACCTGAACGATCTGATCCGGGATTTTCACGGCGAGCTCCTGCCGGGTGGGATCTTCAAGCTGCTGTGGCGGCTGCGCGTGCGCGGGCCGAAGAGCGGGCGCCTCGTCGTGCTCGGCATCCGCAAGAAGTGGCGCCACGTGCGGCGCTACGCCGGGCTCAGCGCATTCCTCTACGCCGAGATGAACCGGGCCGCGCACCTGATCGGCATGAAGGGCGGCGAGCTCGGGTGGACGCTCGAGGACAACGCCGCCATCAACGCGGGCATCCGGCTGATGGGCGGCCGGCTCTACAAGAGGTACCGCCTCTACGAGCGGGCGCTCTGATCGACAGGGGCGCCGGGACCGAAGGAGCGGATCGATGAAGGTGCTGGTCACGGGCGCGAGCGGGTTCCTCGGCTCGCACGTCGCCGAGCAGCTCGTGCAGAAGGGGCACGGCGTCGTGGCCCTCGTGCGGCGCTCGTCCAACACAAAGTTCCTGTCGTCGCTGCGCGGGGTCGAGCTCGCGTACGGCGCCATCGAGGACGCGGAGAGCGTCCGCCGCGCGGTCGTCGACTCGCCTGGCGTCGACGCGATCGTGCACTCGGCCGGGCTGGTCAAGGCGCGCGACGAGGCGGAGTTCTTCCGGGTCAACGTCGGCGGCACGCGGAACCTGCTCGACGCGGCGAAGGCGGCGCCGTCCATGGAGCGCTTCGT
>JAICEP010000354.1 GCA_025924095.1 Sorangium sp. | reverse complement strand
CGCCCCTTCACTCGGTGCCCGGCCCCCCGCCGCTCGTTCGCGGCGCTGCTCCTCGCTGCGCCGCTTCTCTGGATGAGCGGCGGCCGACCGCCGGCTCGGGTGCCCGCCGCGCGCCGGTTGGCGCCGCGCGTGCGGGCCGTCCTGGAGGCGTACGTCGCCGCTGGGCGCCCGGCGCCGCCGGCCCAGGGATCGGTCCCGCTGCTGCTCGTCGCCGACGCCGCGCCGAGCGCGCCCGCGCCCGCGAAGCGCCCGCCGGGAGCGCTGCCGCCGCCGGAGGTCGTCGTGTCGGTGGCCGTGCCGTTCGCGCCGGGCGCGCTGCGCGACGCGCGGCTCCTCCGCCTGCGCGATGGGCGCGGCGCGGCGGTCCCGCTCCGCGCGAAGCCCCTCGCGGTCTGGCCCCGGGGCCGCTCGATCCGCAGCGCGCTCCTCGTCTTCCGCGCCGCGCTCGCGCCCGGAGAGCGCGCGATCTACACGCTGGACTTCGGCGCTCCTCAGCCCGGCGCACCCTCGCAGCGCGCCGACCCGCCGGCCCCCCAGGCCGCTCAGCCGACCGCGCTCGACGAGGCGCTCCTGCCGAACCCGGACGGCCCGATCGCCGCGGTGCTGCCGCCCTCGTGGTACGCGGCGAGCCGGGTGTGCGGGCCGCAGCTCCCCGCCATCGACGATCGCCGCTTCCCCGGGTTCGAGAGCGGCATCGAGCGCGCGCTCGCCCGCATGACGCCCGCCTACGACACGTACGGCGTCAGCTGCTCGGGCGCGCACCGCACGTACTACGACGGCCCGCACGCGCTCTATCAGCGCTTCCTCCGGCACGGCGACGCCGCCCGCTACCGGCGCGCGCGCGCCGAGGCCGTCTGGTACCGGCAGCACGAGCTCCGGTTCTCGCCCGATCGCCGGCTCGCGGTCCACGTGTGCGAGAAAGCGGACTGGACCCCGGCCGCGCCCCTCTCCTGGCAGGTCCTCCGGCGCATGCTCGGCCAGGGGATGCTCGACGATTACCTGCTCACCGGCGACCCGGCGGCAAAGGAGGCGGTCCTCGCGATGGGCGAGGCGCTCCGGCTGAACCTGGCCGCGCTCACCGGCGGAAAGAAGGAGGACGTGCTGCGCACGACCGAGCGCAACATGGCCTGGGCGATGATGACGCTGTCGAGCTATTACGCGATCGACCCGCGGCCGGAGCTCCTCTCGGCGCTGCGCGGGCTCGCCGATGGCACCGTGGCGTGGCAGCAGCAGGGCGCGTCGGGCGCGTTCGAGCACGACCTCCATCGCGCCGACCCGTCGGAGTGCGAGCGCGGCCCGCGCGGCGCTTCGCCGTTCATGACCGCGCTGCTCGTCGATGCGCTCATGGACTACCACGCGCTCACCGGCGACCCGCGGATCCGCGACGTCGTGGCGCGCGCGGCGCGCTGGCTCGCCGAGCGGGCGATCACGTCGGACCGGCGCGCGTTCCGGTACCTGTGGGGCTGCGAGACCGACGCGTACGACGACAGCGGGACCGCCGACCTCAACCTGCTGATCGTGCCCGCGTTCGGCGCCGCCTACGCGCTGACGGGCGATCCGCGGTGGATCGACGTGGGGGACGCGCTGGCCGACGTCGGCGTGAAGGAGATGCGGGCGAAGCAGCCCAAGCACTGGAACCAGGCGATGCGCGCGTTCGGGCGCTACCTCGGGTACCGCGCGGCGCTCGCCGGCCCGGCGATGGCAGGGCCGCTGTCCGCCGGCCGCTGAGCGAGGGCTGCGCCCCGGCGCGCAGCCCCGCCTGCGCCCGACCGCGGGTCGCTCAATGCCCGTTCTTGCGCAGGGCAGCGACGCCGTTGCGGGCGCCCTCGCCATCGGCTCGCAGGCCCGCCGCGCCGCCGCCGGCCTGCTTCAACGCGTAGCCGATGCCGCTCTTGAGCGTCCCCTTGGTCACGACAGCGCTCAGATCGACGCCCAGGTCGATGAGCGTTTGCGCCAGCTCGGCGCGGATGCCGGTGATCACCGTCTTTGCCCCGAGCAGCCGCAGCGCCGCCGCCGTGCTCATGAGCGTGCCCGCGACCGCCGAGTCGAGCACCGTCACCCCGGTGACATCGAGGATGACGACCTGCGCCCGGTTCGCCTGGACCCCGTTCAGCGCCGCCTCGAGCGCCTGCTGCGCCCGCGCGACGTCGATCGTCCCGATGAGCGGCATCACCATGATGTGATCGGTGATCGGGATGAGCGGCGTGGAGAGCTCCGCGAGCCGGGCGTGCTGCGCCTGGATGACCTCCTCCTGGAGCGCGGCGCGCGCCCCCTCGGCCCGCGCGCGCTCGGTGAGCTCCAGCTGCAGGCGCTCGTTCGCCCGGCGGAGCTCCTCCGTCTGGTGCGCGACCTCGGTCTCCAGGCGCTCGTTCGACTCGCGGAGCGCGGACGCCATCTCCGCCAGGTTCGCGTAGAGCAGGGCGTTCTTCACGGCCACCGCCGCCTGCGAGGCCAGGAGCCCGAGCGTCTCCAGCTGCGCCGCGAACAGCGGCTCTCGGCTCGCATCGCCCTCGATGTAGAGGACGCCGATCAGCTCGCCCTGGTACATCATGGCCAGGCAGAGGATCGACCTCGGCTCTTTCCCCTCGAGGTACCGCGCGTCGGCGAGGCGAGCCTCGCGGCGCGTGTCCCAGAGGAAGACGGACTCCCGGGTCCTCGCGACCTCTTCCACGAGCGACACGGCGAGATCCGCGTCCGCCTGGAGCGGCGTCGAGAGCCCGAGCCGGACCGTGTCCGGATCCCTCGTGATCAGCGCCTCGATGACCAGCCCGGGCTCGCGCGAGAGGACGAGGACGCACTTCCGCGCGTCGGCGTGCTCCAGGGTGAGGCGCATCAGCTGGTCGAGCAGGTCATCGAGGACGATCTCGCCCGAGACCGCCTGAGCCGCGCGGATGACCGTCGCCATCTGGGCCTGCGCCTGCGTGAGCCCCGCGAGCGCCCGCTCCAGCTCGACGGTGCGCTCGCCGACGCGCCTCTCCAGCTCCTGCGTGAGCCGCTGCAACGCCGACTCCGCCGCGAGGCGCTCGTCCACCTGCGCCGCGAGGCTCTTCGTCAGCTTCCTGAGCTTCGTGTGCACCCGGACGCGCGCGAGCAGCTCCTCGTCCAGGAACGGCTTGGCGAGGTAGTCGACGGCCCCGAGGTTCAGGCCCTTCAACCTGTCGGCGGACAGGTCCGTGCTCGCCGTCATGAAGATGACAGGGATCGCGCTCGTGGTCGGGTCGCTCTTCAGCCGGCGGCAGGTCTCGAATCCATCGATCCCTTCCATCTTCACGTCGAGCAGGATGAGATCCGGGAGCCCTTCCTTCGCGAGCCGGAGTGCACGCACGCCGTCCACCGCCACCGCGACCTCGAAGCCTGAGTCCGTCAGGGTATCGGACAAGAGGCCCAGGTTCCTCGGATTGTCGTCAACGATGAGTATCGTCCCGGCTTCACTCGCATCCATCATCCTCTCCTCCAGGACGCCCTCGCTCCCATCTCCACGGCCAGAGCGCGAGCCTTCCAGCGTCGTCAATTGCGTACGTGCTCCTTGATGAACTCTTCCACCGCGTCCATCCTGAAGTCCCTCATCAGGTGGCGCAGGTGGCTGGAAAACGGCGCGAGCTTCGGATCGGTCCGTTCGAGCTTGTCGAGGTGCTTCTGGACCTGATTGAAGAGCCCTTTGTGCGCGAGCTCTAGCAGGAGCCGAAGATCCTCGGCGGAGGGGAGGACCTGAGGCGCTCCCTCGCCGGCGGCTTCAGGTGAGCTCGATCCCGGCGGCGCGCCGAAGGGACCCTCGCCCGTCGCGCCCGGGTCGCCCTGCTGCTCGTAGACCCACTCCAGCGCGAGGTGCTGCCGGATCTTCTCGAGGAGCTCCTCCAGCTGCAGCGGCTTCGGCAGGAAATCATCCGCGCCGGCCGCAAGGCTCTTGTGCTGATCGGACAGGTAGACGCTCGCGGACGACGCGAAGATCTTGAGGCCTGCCCGATCCGGCACCTGCCGGAGGAGGCGCATCATTTCCCAGCCGTCGAGCTCCGGCATCGCCAGATCCGTGATGACCAGGTCGAGCTCGCGCTCCGACGCCGCCGCGAGGCCCTCCTTGCCGTCCGTGGCCTCCGACGTCTCGAACCCGACGGACTCCAGCATCTCCACGAGCACCGCGCGGTTCTCCGGCTTGTCGTCGACCACGAGGACCTTCCGCCGCCTGCCCTCGTAGTTGACGATCGTCGCCTTCGACCCGGACGCCGAGGCCTGCGGTCGCCGGGGCGATTCGGTGAGCGTCACGTCCATCCAGAAGACGCTGCCCTTGCCGGGCTCGCTCTTCACCTCGATGGAGCTGCCGAGCAGCTTCACGATCCGCTGGCTGATCGCGAGCCCGAGCCCCGTCCCCTCGACGCGGCGCTTGCCGTCGCTCGCCTGCTTGAACGGCAGGAAGATCTGGTCGAGCTGCTCCGGGCTGATACCGGTCCCGGTGTCCTCGATCTCGAAGCGCACCGTGTGAGCCCTGCGCGGCGCGTCGCGGCCCGCGCCGGCGTCCGGCGAGGCGCCTTGCGACGGACGCTGTCCGTCGCCCAGCCGCTTGATCGTGAAGGTGACGCTGCCCTTCTCGGTGAACTTCACGGCGTTGCCGAGCAGGTTGATCAGCACCTGCCGCAGCCGCCGCTCGTCGGCGTGCACGTCGGCGGGCAGCTCCGGATCGGGCCTGTAGACGAACGCGATGCCCCTCTGCTCGGCGCGTACGCGGCAGATCTCGGCCGTCGATCGCAGGAGCGAGGGGAGGTGGAAATCGTTCGCGTGGACCTCCATCGTCTGCGCCTCGATCTTCGCCAGATCGAGGACGTCGTTGATCAACGTGAGCAGGTGAGAGCCGGATTGATAGATGATGTTGAGCCCGCGCAGCTCCTGCTCGCGCATCCCCTGCGAGCGCCGGAGGATCTGCGCGTAGCCCAGGATCCCGTTGAGCGGGGTCCTGAGCTCGTGGCTCATGTTGGCCAGGAACTCGCTCTTCGCCTTGTTGGCGGCGTCCGCGGCGACCTTCGCCTCCTTGAGCTCGGCCGTGCGCTGCTCGACCCGCTCCTCGAGCGCCTCGAACGACCCCCGGATCTGGCGCGCCATCTGGTTGAAGGACTCCGCCAGCGTGCCCATCTCGTCGTGCGATCGCACCTCGACCACGGTGTCCAGCTTGCCGCTGGCCAGCTGGGACGCCGCCTGCGCGAGGCGGGTGATGGGGCTCGTCAGGAGCTGCGCCATCACGATGGCGACCGCCGTCACGATCCCGGCGATCAGCGAGCCGAGGAGCAGCGCGTCGCGCGTCGTCCTGGCCTCGATCGGCTCGAGGAACGACCTCTCGGGCCGCGCGAACGCCACGGTCCAGGGCGGCCTCTTCATGCCCTCGAAGGCGCTCACGCGCGCGAGGGCCACCGCGCTCATGTCGTCGTCCGTCTCGGCCACGCGGGCCCGCAGGAAGCGATGCGCCGTCGACGTCGGGTCCTTCTCGAGCTCGAAGCGGCGCAGGCCCTCGTCGAACGTCTGCACGTTCGTCGACAGCTCCGCGATGGGCTTGTCCGGCAGCCGCCGCTCCGCCTTGAGCCGATCGACGAGGTCCGGCGGGAGGGGCACAAGCGACTTGAACACCCGCTCCGGAGAGCGGCCGTGCGCCAGGTGGATGTGGTGCTCGTCGAGGAGGATCGCGAACGCGTCCGACGCCTCCAGGAGGCGCGTCTGGCTCAGGATGATCCGCTGGACGGCGGACACATTGTAAACGCACCGGAGCACGCCGATGATCTTCTTCTTGTTCGCCGCGTCGCGCACGACGCTGCTGAAGACGAGCTGGGGCACCTCGCCGGCGAACACGATCGACGAGGCGTACGGCAGGCCCGTATCCATCGCGCGGACGAAGTAGTCCCGCCTGGACTCGTCCTTGTCGATGGGCGTCTGTACCGTGTCGAGGACGTTCTGCCCGCGGTGATCGAGCAGCGCATAGGAGAGAATGTTGATCGTGTCCTTCCGGATGAGCCCTTGCAGCGTCCTCGACGCGAGCGCGTGCTCCTCGGTCCCGCTCCCCCGGGCCGCGTCGCCCAGGATCAAGTAGCTGGTCAGGCCGGGCAGGCGCGCCTCGACCCGGACCGCGTCCAGGTTGCTCTCGATGAAGTCGTCGACGCTCGTCGCGGCCTGCGACGCGGCGGCGGCGAGCGCCTGGTTGGCGTTCTCGGTCAGGATCGTCTCGTTGGTCTGCTTGTTCAGGAGCGTGAGGATCGCGAGCGGCGTGAGCGCGACCGTCAAGAGCGCCACGATCAGCTTCATGCGAAGGGTGATCAGAGGGGTTTTCTGCTGCATTTCGCGGCTCATTGCGGTCGTGGAGTCTCCATGGGTCTGCGCTCCGGGGGCTCGGCGCGCTCTCGGGCGCGTGCGCGCTTTCCGCGTCGCGCACGCGCCTGAAGGCGTGTCGCAGCGCTCACTCGCGCGTCGTGGCAGGAGGCAGGAAGGACGAGTCGAAGATCTGGTGGATGTCCGGGCGGCGTCCCAGCTGCCCGTCTTGCACGAGAAACTCGACGTGCTTGTTGACGAGCGGCGCCAGCGACGTGGGATCGTTGCCCGGAGCGAACTTGCGCCGGACCTCTTCCAGCGAGAAGAACTCGTATCCGTCCGTGCTGATGTCGCCGGCGGGGATCTTCAGGGCTCTCGCGATGATCTCGTTGCCCTCCTGCGGGTGGGCCTGCCAGTACTCCACGGCCTGGAACCAGGCCCGGATGAACGCGCGGACGTCGTCCGGCCGATCGCGCAGCACCGCGCCGCGAAAAATCGTGAAGTCGGCGAACAGCCCGGGCGTCTCCTTGCTCGAGAAGATCGCCCTGGCGCCGGCTTTCGCCGCCTGCGCCGCGTAAGGCTCCCAGGTGTGCCCAGCCTGGATCGTGCCGTTCTTCAGGAACGGGATGACGTCGGTCTCGCTCGCGTTGACCAGCGTCACGTCGTCGATGGCGAGGCCATTTCTCTCGAGCATCTCGCCGACCAGCATCTCGCCCAGAGCGCCGGTCTTGGCCGCGACCCTCTTCCCCTTCAGGTCGGAGATCTTCTCGATCTCCGGCCGCGCCATGATGACGTCGGCGCCCGCCGTCTGGCCGAGGTAGAGGACGACCCGCGCGTCCGGCTCCTTCGCGAGGACGCGCACCACGACCTCCATGGTCCACGGCAGGCCGTCGACCTTTCCCGCGGTGAAATCGGAGATCATGCCGTAGAGATCCGGGTTGAACAGGAGCTCGACGTCGACGCCCTGCTGGTCGAAGAAGCCCTTCTCCTCGGCGATCGACAGCGGGAAGAACCCGAGCCAGTAGCCGTGGCTGAAGCGGAGCGGCGTGCGCGTCTCCTCGCCGCGGTCGCTGCGCGACGGCTCGGGCTGGCACGCCGAGACCAGGACAAATGACGCCGCGAAGGTGAGCCAGCCGATGGCGCGTCGCATAGCCGATGTCTTCATGGTCTCTCAGGGATCCTTGTCGCGGCCGTGAGGAGAGCCTGCCGCACGGGCGGCGCTCGGCCGGCCCGTGAGGCGTCGGCAGCAGCATGCGCACGGCTGCGCTTCCTGCGCGCCCACCCTCCATGCGGCAGACCGTACCATGAACCTCGTCGGCGCCGCGACGCTGCTGTACGCCCGAACACCGCGCGCCTCGGACGTACAGACGGTCGGGGAGTGGTCGAAATTGAACATGAAGGCGGGGAGGCGGGGAGGAATGATCAATGATCTTCCCGTCTTCCCGCCATCATGTGAATTCTTTCTGGGCCAGTGTGACCCCTGCCGGGGCGCCCGCGGCGACGCTACGGTAGGTATGTCGGCGCAGGTGTGCTGAACCTGGCGATTGTTGGCGCGGCCGCGGCGCGATATTGCAATTCGTGTGGACCGTGAATAGCCTCGATCCTTCCCACCTTTCATTTTATTTTTATCTTAATCATCCCGAGGAAACCCTCATTCCCGGAGGTGGCTCATGGCCTCGCCATCCGTTCTACGCAAACTCCTCTCCCGTCTCGCAACGACTTCCACCCTGCTCGCGTGCCTCGCTGCCGGCAGATCGGCCCAGGCGGCGTCGCCTTATACGCTGTTCGAGAGCGGCCACGTGCGCCCGCTCGCGCTCTCGCCT
>JAICEP010000353.1 GCA_025924095.1 Sorangium sp. | reverse complement strand
GGGGCGCGCTGTCGCCCGGCGGCGGAGCCCCTCGGCGATCGCGCGGATCACGCTGCCGCGGCGCGCCGGCGGCGGCCGGTCGGACGAGCCGTCGAGCCAGCCGAGGGAGGCGGCGACGGCGGGCCACACGTCGCCGCCGAGCGGCTCGCCGAGCCGCTCGATGCAGAGCGCGCGCGGGTCGCGGGGCGCCGCGTGCGCGCCGTCCTCCGCGCGGTTCTCCGCGCCGTCGTCAACGCCGAGCACCTCGGCGAGCAGGGCGGCCGCGGTCTGTCCGGATCGGCCCCCGGTGCGTCCGGAGAGCTCCAGCTCGGCGCGCACCGAGATCACGAGCGCGCCGGGGTGCGCGAGCCGGCTGCTCTCGGCGATCTCGTCGGCGAGCCGCGACTTGCCGACGCCGCGCTCGCCGATCAGGGCGCACAGGCCGGGCCCGAGGCCCGCGAGGGCGCGCTCGCGGCTCCCCTCGACGGCGCTCTGGGGGTCGCCGCGCCCGACGAGCGGCGGCGGCGCGGCGCGCGCGGCGTCGCGCTCGCCCGGGGACAGGGGCGCCTCCTGCGCGAAGAAGTAGCGGCCGTCCTCGCTCGCCGCGGCGACGTCGAAGCCGGGGTGCGCGGTGACGAGCTCGGCGCTGAGCGCGATCCCGCGCCACGGATCCGCGGGGAGCCACGCCTCGGGTCGCTCCACGGCGAGCCCGGTGACGGCCTGGACGCTGTCGCCCTCGCGCGCCTCGCGCCGGAGCTTCAGCGGCGCGACGTGGATCGCGAGCGGCGCGCCGACCGACGCGACGATCTCCCGCCCCGCGAGCAGCGCGCGCTCCGCGGCCGCCTCCTTCGGCCCGGGGAAGATCGCGACGAAGCGGTAGCCGCGCTGCCGCGCGAGGTGCCCCTCGTGCCGGGCCACGGCGGCGCGGACCTCGGCCTCGGCGCCGCGGGCCTCCAGCGCGAGCACCACCGTGTCCTGCCGGTCCGAGGAGCTGCTGGCGGCGTCCTCCACCGCGGCCTCCGCGGCGCCGGCGGCGCCGCCCTCCGGGGCGAGCACCGCCGCGCCTGCCGACGCGAGCGCGGCCCGCAGGCCAGCGGCGTCGTGCGGGCGGAGCGCCCGCTCCTTGGCGAGGCAGGCGAGGACGAGGGCCTCGATGGACGGCGGGACCGGGGCGAGCTCGCTCGGCCGGGGGGGCTCCCGGCCGAGGTGCCCCTGCGCGACGTTCGCGCGATCGCCCGCGAACGGCGGGCGCTGCGTGAGCAGCTCGAAGAGGAGCGCGCCGAACGCGTAGAGGTCCGCGCGCCCGTCGATCGGCTCGGCCCGGAGCCGCTCGGGCGAGGCGTACTCGGGCGTCCCGAGCAGGACGCCGAGCGTGCTGAGCGCGCTGTCCGCCGGGTGGCAAACGACGCCGCGATCGCGCTGCGTGAGGCCGAAGTCGAGGAGCCGCACGCCCCCGCCGGGCTCGAGGAAGAGGTTCTCGGGCGCGAGGTCCATGTGGACCAGGCCGCGCTCGTGCACGACCTGGAGGCAGCTCAGCACGGCGAGCGCGACCTCGAGGGCGGAGCGCAGATCGAGCGCGGCGGGCAGGCCCTCGAGGCGAGCGGCCAGCGTCTCGCCCTGGAGCCGCTCCATCGCGATGTACGCGCGCCCGTCCTCGAGCACGCCGTTCTGGAGCAGGCGCGGCGAGACCGGGGGGCCGAGCTGCTCGAGCGCCCACGTCTCGCAGCGGAAGCGCTCGCGCGCGAGGAGCGAGTGGGCCCTGCTGATCTTGAGCGCGGCGGGGGCGTCGTCCTCCAGCCGCGTCGCGCCCCAGACGACCGAGAACGCGCCCGCCGCGAGCGGCTGGCCAACGAGGAAGCCCGCGAGGGACGGCGGCGTCTCGGCGCCGAGATCGATCGGCGCGGCGCGGAGCGGCGCCAGGGCGCCGTCTGCTGGGCAAGGAGCGAGGGCTGCAAGTCGGCGATGGCAGGATGGGCAGCGCGGCAAGAAGACCTCGAAATGACCTCGGAATGGGGGGCCGGCGCGATACGTGGCCGATATTACCGGGTCTCCGCGCGTCACAAGCGAGAAAAGCCACGTTGCACGCGCAGCTTTACGCCCCCGGCAAAAGCGCACGGCGCAGGTCGCACCCGACAGCGTGGGCGTCGTGTCGACACGGGGGGACAGGTGCGGCGAGGGTCGCAGTGCGCGAAACGCGCGGCGGTCATCGCCTGCGAGCGGCGGGGTGGCCTGGCGGGGGGCCGGGGTTCCGGCGGACCCACCTGCGGAGCGGCGGAGTCGGGTCGCTCCGGGGGAACGGCAGAGTCCGGTGGCTGGTCGGGGTGCGGCTCGGCGCGCGGGCCCGGGAGCTGTGGTGTATGCTGCGTCGATAGGTCGGAGGGTTGGATGATCCATCGACAGACAGGCGAGCTCGAGCTCGCATCCGGGGTCCGCATCGGACCCTCGTACTCGGAAGCGCAGTTTTTGTCGTCACCGCTCGCGCGGACGGCCAACGCCCTGAGCCAGGCGCAGCCGTGGAGCGGTTACCGGACGGCGCGCCAGCGCATCGGCTTCCGGACCTTCCGCGTCACGCTGCACTTCTGCAGCGGCAAGATCGCGTGGGTCGAGCTCTTCGAGGTGGGCGCGGAGTCGAAGGCGTTCTGGAACGACTGGTCCGAGAAGGAGGAGGCCGAGCGCAAGGCGAACCACGATGCCTGGCTTGAATCGATCCTCGGCGCGCCGCCGTACGAGTATCCCTGGGGAAAGATCACCTCCCAGTACGACCCGCGGGGCGGCTACAGCAGCATCGTTGTGCGCTTCGCCTAGCGCCCAGGCCCGGGCTGTCCGCCGGCGTCCCTCGGACGGGGGCGCTGCGGCGCTCGCCGGTGAGGGGCGCTACAGCGCTCGCCGGTAGCGGACCTCTGGCAGGCTGCTCGCGCCGACGCGCGCTCGCCGCCGCGCGCCGTCGCGGGCGACGCCGGAGAGCTCGTAGAAGCGGCGCGCCCGGGTGTTCCCCTCGAGGACCCAGATCGTCATGGTCCGGTGGCGGCGCTGGGCGAGGTCGGCCTGCGCGGTGTCGAGCAGCGCGGCGCCGAGGCCGCGACCCCACGCGGCGGGCAGGAGGTAGATCGTGTAGAGCTCGCCGACCTCGAGGGGATCGTCGTCGTCGTCGCGCGTCGGTCCGGCGCTCGCGAAGCCGAGCACGGCGTCCGCGGCGCAGAGCAGCCAGGCCCGCGTGCCTGTCGCGGCGCCGTGGCTCAGGATGCGTTGCCAGCTCGCCTCGCGCAGCCGCGGGGAGAGGGCGTTGAGGTCGTCCGCCGGGACGAGGCCGAGGTAAGCCGCCCTCCAGGAGTCGACCTCGACGCGCGCGATGGCGGCCGCGTCTGCCGGCTGCGCCCGGCGGATGACGGCCCTCGTGATCCGCTCCGACATGGTGTCTCGCGTCCCAGTATGCCTGGCGTCGCGGCGCGAGGCGCTGCCGTTGTGTCGTCCGGAGCGCTCGCCGGCCGGGCGCGCGATCAAGCGGCGCCCGACGCCGCATTCATCACGCTGCTCCATCCGCTGCCGGCGCCGGTCCCCTAAGGTGCGTGTGTGCGCGGTGACGCAACCGAGCGCTGCAAACGGAGCCGAAGGAGGAAACCATGCTGTGCAAGGAGATCATGAAGAGAGAGATCCAGAGCGTCATGACCGAGGACACGATCCAGACGGCTGCGTGCAAGATGCGCGATGCGAACGTCGGCTTCCTTCCTGTCTGCGACGACCAGGGGAAGGTGCTCGGTACGCTCACGGACCGCGATCTCGCCATCCGGGTGCTGGCCGACAACCGCCCGCTGAGCACGAAGGCGGGCGACGTCATGACCCGCGCGGTGGTCGCGTGCCGGCCTGACGACGAGGTGCAGCGCGCCGAGCAGCTGATGGGGCAGCACCACAAGTCGCGCGTCCTGTGCACCGAGGCGGACGGCCGGCTGGTCGGCATCATCAGCCTGTCGGACATCGCGCAGCGCGAGGACGACAAGAACACGGCGCAGACCATCCGCCGGGTGACCGAGCGGGAAGCGGCTCAGGGCGCAAGGGCGCAGTAGCCGACCTGCGGCGATCGCGAAGGGAGCCGCCTCGACGGGCTTTCCGGGCCCGGGCTGGACGACCCGGCCGGGGCGGCCCTGCGCGAACCGCTCGTCGAGGCGGACCGAGGAGGGCGGCCTCGCGCCGGCCTCCGGGGGGCATGACGCCGAGCCCGGGGGTCGCGCGCGGTCACGTCACCTTTCCGGGCCCCGCAGCGCTTCGACCAGCGCCTCGACGAGCGCCCGCACCGGCAGCGAGGGCGCCCGCTCGCCGAGCAGCTCGAGCACGTCCTCGTCGTCCTCGCCGCACGAGAGCTGCACGGCCGCGACCACGGTCCCCTCGCGCTCGACCGCCAGGTCGAAGATCCCCTCCTCGTCCCTCACCGGCACGCCGAGCAGCGCCGACAGCCGGCGGCCCAGGAGCTCGGCCAGCGGCTCGTCCCCGTCGAGGCTCGCCTCGTCGGGCTCGATCCTGGCCTGGACTGCGCGCGCCGGCCCCCCGCTCACCTCGGCGCCCTGGCGATCGAGCCGGAAACGCAGGCCACCTGCCTCGAAGAATCCCGTTGTCACGCGCTGGATCAAGGCATGGCGCGCGCGCCCGGGCAAGCCGGTCCGACCGCGAGCGCTTCCGCCGCGGGTCCCGGCGCGGAGTTGCCCCTGGGGCGCCGCAACGACGCGCCCGACGGGGGCTCAGAGCACGCTGACGAGCGGCCCGGCGTCGCCGTCGAGCCATTGCTCGGAGATCACGAAGCTTGTCGAGATCCCGATCTGACCGCGGTATGCCGAGGTGCCCGCGAGGATCTCGATCACCCTTCGGTCTCCGAGGCGGACGGGGAAGGCCACGGAGACGCCCGTCGCGAGGTCCTCGCTGCTGTTCTGGTCCAGCGAGAACCACGCCTCCCCGGCGCTCGCACCGAGCGTCCTCACGGCGGCCAGCGAGGGCGCCGTGCAGTCGATGCGCAGCCACTCGCGCCGCATCCGCGCCTTGCATGCGGCGCTGCTCCTGTCCCGCGCGAGCCGCACCGGCTCGGCGGCGTCCCACTCCGCCGCCGCGGGCCGTGGCGTCCGCTCGGGCGCAGGCGGCGCCTCCTCCAGCGCGCGCACCCCGGATGCTGCCGCGGCCTCTCTCCCGTCCGGGAGGCCTGCCCCCGTCTCCGCCCGAGGTCCGACCGCGGCGCCGTCCGGCTCGGCTGCCCGGGCGATCAGCGACTCCGAGGCTTGCGCCGGCGCGAGCGCGCCGAGCAGGACTGTACCGATCCACGGGAGCTTCTTCATAACGTCCTCAGGAAGGCGACGAGCGCCGCCTTGTCTTTCCTCGACATGTGGCTGGTGCGGCCCATGCGATCCTCGTTCTGCTCGACGAGCGCTTCGAGCGTCCTCGCGGAGCCATCGTGGTAATAGGGCGCTGTCCCGGCGATGAAGCGCAGGGAGGGCGTCTTGTACACCGTGCCCTTCTTTTCCCTGTAGAACCCGGGCCGAGCGACGAGGCCCGGCATCGGGTAGCCTGTCCGATCGGTGTACTCGGTCTCGGGCACATGGCAGCGCGAGCACTGCGCCGCCTCGCTCGTGAAGAGCGCGAAGCCGTGCTTCTCCTCCGGCGTGAGCGGCCTATCCTCCCTCGGCGGAGGCACGAGGCCCTCGCGGAGGAAGCTGGCCAGATAGCTCGCGCGCAGCGAGAGCGCGCCGTCCGCGCCGCCGCCCATCCCCCATCGATGCAGGCCGAAGCCCTCCAGGATGCGCGCGGCGAGGAGCTCGCTCTGGGCGTTCCAGCCATAAGGGCCCTCGGCCGAGACGCGCCCTGCGAGCATGGGTGTCTGTCGAGCCACGCCGCCCGCGAGCCCTGCCATCGGCCGGTTGTCGGCGGATCCGAAGAAATTGGCGAAGTCGCCGCCGCTGACCTCGTGCCACACGTGGCCGTCGTCGCGCCCATCGGGGTGACACCCGGCGCACCCGAGCCCGCCGCTCGTGATCCAGTCGGTCGCGTTGTAGAAGAGCTTCCGGCCGATGGCGGCCTGCTCGGGGAGCGGGGGCTTGGCCAGCCGGATGAACGGCACGGGTCCCGGCTCGTAGGGAACACCTGCCTTGTGCTCGTCGAGACGGACGAGGGCGAGGGTGTCGGTCGAGCGGCAGTACACCCAGGCCAACGATTCGTCCCCGGAGAGGGCGACACCGCTCGGCGCGCCGCACAGGGTCGCCACGCCGGCGTCGCGCGAGAGGGCGTCCAGGGACCCCGGCGCCGCGCCGGCGAGCGCCGGTGAGCTGCCGAGCGGGTACGTATGGAGAGGCCGGAGCGTCGGCTCGACCGAGAGCGCGTCGAGCTCCACCAGGGCGTCGGTGCCCTCGCTGGCCACGAGCAGCGTGCGGGTGCTCTCGCGGTACACGAGGGCGCGCGGCTGGACGAACGGGGCGAGCTCGCTCCTGGGTGCTTCGAGCTCCTGGTCGCCCGCGATGTCGAGCTCGAAGTCCCGCGCGAGCCGGCTCGGGGCGGCCTCGCGGCGGCGCGGCGCGAGGGGCTCGTCGTTGCCCGTGACCAGGACGTCGACCGAGGCGGCGCCGAACCACGAGAGCTCGCCGATCGCGCCGAGCGCGTGGCGCGCGACGAACAGGCGGCGGCCGTCCGGGGAGAGCGCGGCCGCGTATCCGAGCGAGGCAGCGCGCGGCTCGTCCGGAGGGGCGCGGTAGGGCGACGGGGAGAGCGCGATCGGCCTCGCCTGGGGCGGAGAACGCAGGTCGATCCGGGTGAGCGCCGCGGACGTGAGGTGCGTGATGTACGCGGCCGCGCCGTCCTCGCGGACCACGACGCCGCGGGGCTCGCGCGGGACGTCGATCGACCATGACTTTGTGGCGGTCGCCAGATCCACCGCGGAGACCTTGCCGGTCCACGCGCTGGTGACGAGGGCGGTGCGCTCGTCCGGCGTGATCGCCAGCCCCCACGCGTCGGCCGGCAGCGGCACGCGCGCGACCTCCACGAGCCCCGCGGTCGGATCCGGCTGCATCACGAGCAGCAGCCCGGGATCTCGGATCGTGACGAGCACGCGGCCCTCGATCGCGAGGACCTGCGCGGGGCGCCCCGGCATCGCGATCGCGATCGGCGGGGCGCTCACGTCGACGGGCAGCGGGATGCGCCGGAGGGCGCGGTGGTCCTCGTCGGCCAGGTAGAGCGCGTCGTCCTGCGGCGCGCGCACGAGCGCGCCGCCGGTTCGCAGGACCGCGCGGAGCTTCGGGGACGGCGGAGACGGTGGTGGTGGAGGAGACGGCGGCGGAGTGGCGGTCTCCTCGGCTCCGGCATTGCGCTCGTCCGGCGCGGTTTGCCTGGAGGGGCTCGAGCAGGCCGCGGCGAGGACCGCGGCGAGAAGGAGAGTTGATGTTCGCGGCTTCATCGGGCGCCCGCGACAACGACAGCGCGCACCGGAGTTATTCCAGGATCCGCCGGATCCGGTTCTCCGCGCCGCGGCCGGCGACCCGACACTGCGCCATGGCGCCGCCACCTGCCCGACGGCACGCGTCACCCCGGAATCCCCTGATTTCTGCCCCCTGAACCCCTGGTATGCGCTCTGCCATGGGCGCCGTGCATGGGAGACGCCGACATCACCTTGCGCCACCTCGCCCGAAGGCGCCCCGATGACCTGGTGCGCGCCCTCGTCCCGGAGAGCCGCCCCATCGAGGTCCTCGGCTGGATCGACAGCCAGGTCACCCACATCGAGCGTCGCCTCGACAAGGCCCTGCGCTTGCGGATCGACGGCGAGACACGCGTGCTGCACGTCGAGTTCTGCTTCGCGCTCCGCGACGACGTTCCGGATCGCGTCTTCGAGTACCTCGGCTTCCTCTTCGCCGCGCTTCGCCTCGAAGCCCCCGGCGAGCCGGTGCCGCCGATCGAGAGCGTCGCCGTGGTCCTGTCGGGCCGCAGGCGGCGCTTGCCGGCGACTGGCCAGCGCCGCATTGCCTGGCCGGGGCGGCCCTTCAGCGGTGCGCACTTCCGCGTCGACGCCGTCTACCAGCGCACGGTCTCCGAGCTCCGGTCGCGCGGCAGCGTGCTCTGGCTGGTGTTCACCCCGCTCGCACGTAACGCGACCGCGGCGGCGCTGCGGGACAT
>JAICEP010000352.1 GCA_025924095.1 Sorangium sp. | reverse complement strand
CCCCTCCGACAGACCGAACACCCCCGCCACGCACGCCGCCACGTATTCCCCGACGCTGTGCCCGAGCACCGCAAAGGGCTCGATCCCCCACGCCCTCCACTGCGCGCTCAGCGCATAGCCCACCGCGAACAGCGCCGGCTGCGTGTACTCGGTCTCGTCGAGCGGGCTCGCCTGACCCTCCGCCGGATACAGCACCTCGATCAGCGGTCTCTCCAGGTGCCGCCGCAGCAGCGCGTCGCACTCCTCGATCGCCCGCCGGAACACAGGCTCCGTCGCGAACAGCTCCTGCCCCATGCCCGCGTACTGCGCGCCCTGCCCGGTGAACAGGAATGCCACCCGCGGGCCGTCAGGACGCGCTACCCACCCCTGCTCCGTCTGCTCCGCTGGCTCGCCACGCGCATACGTAGAGAGCCGCTCCTGCATCTCTTCGCGCGACGCCCCGACCACCGAGAGCCGGTGCGCAAAGCGCGCCCGCCCCGCGCGCGCCGTGAAGCACACGTCCGAGACCCGCTCCTCCGGGTGCGACGCGAGGTGCTCCGCGTACTTCCCCGCCAGCGCGCGCAGCGCGTCCTCCCGCTTCGCCGAGATGCACAAGAGCTGCGCCGGCCGCTCCGCCGCAGCCTTCACCTCCGGCCGCGCAGGCGCTTCCTCCAGCACCACGTGCGCGTTCGTGCCCCCCATGCCGAACGAGCTCACGCCTGCGCGGCGTGGCGTCCGCGTCCGCTTCCACTCCGTGAGCTGCGTGTTGACGCTGAACGGCCCCTTCGAGAGCTCGCAGCGCGGGTTCGGCTCGACGAAGTGGAGGCTGGGCGGCAAGGCGCGATGCTCGAGCGCAAGCACGGTCTTGATCAGGCCGGCCACGCCCGCGGCCACCTCGAGGTGGCCGAAATTCCCCTTCACCGAGCCGATCAGGCACCCTCGCTTTGCGCCACGGGCTTCGCCGAACACCTTCGCGAGCGCGGCTATCTCGATGGGATCGCCGAGCAGCGTACCCGTACCGTGGGCCTCGATGTAGTCGATCGTCTCCGGCGCGACGCCGGCGATCGCCTGCGCCTCCGCGACCACCTGCATCTGCCCCTCGACGCTCGGCGCGGTGAACCCGACCTTCACCGAGCCGTCGTTGTTGATGGCCGAGCCCCGGATCACCGCGCGGATGCGATCGCCGTCGGCGAGCGCATCCGCGAGCCGCTTGAGCGTCACAACCCCCACGCCGCTCCCGAAGACAGTGCCGCGCGCCGACGCGTCAAAGGGCCGGCAGCGACCGTCGCTCGACCCGATCCCGTCCGGTTCGTGGACGTAACCCGCGAGGTGCGGGACGCGGACGGTCACGCCGCCGGCGAGCGCGACGTCGCACTCGCGGTTCAAGAGGCTCTGGCAGGCGAGGTGCACGGCGACGAGCGAGGTGGAGCAGGCGGTCTGCACGCCGACGCTCGGGCCCCTCAAGTTCAGCTTGTAAGAGACGTGCGTCGACAGGTAGTCCTTGTCGTTGGCGACGAGCGCCTGCGTCCACTGCAGCAGGCGCATGTAGCTCAGATCGGGCTGAATGTTCGACACCAGGTAGCTGCTGAAGCTCGAGCCCGCGAACACCCCGATCGACCCCTCGTAGCTCTCGGGGACGCAGCACGCGCTCTCCAGCGCTTCCCACGCGCATTCGAGGAACAGGCGGTGCTGGGGATCGGTGAGCTCCGCCTCGCGCCGCGTGAAGCCGAAGAACGACGCGTCGAAGTGCTCGATCCGGTCGAGCACGCCCGCGGCCGGCACGTAGCTCGGATCCCGCGCCGCGGCGGGGTGGACGCCCGACGACGTGAGCTCCGCCTCCGAGAAGAACGAGACGGACTCGACTCCATCGCGCAGGTTGCGCCAGTACTCCTCCGGACCCCGCGCCCCCGGGAAGCGGCACCCGATGCCGATGATCGCGATCTCGCTCCCCTCTGCGGACCCCGGATCACTCATCTCCGCCCCCGCGCCCAGCGCGGGCCGCGCGCCGTGCCGCTGCCCTGTCTCGGCCCCGCTTGAGGGAGGCGCCCTCGTTCCCCTCCCCGGCGAGGCGCGCCGCGAGCGCGCGGACGGTCGGGTACTGGAACAGCTCGATCGTGGAGAGCTCGGCGCCCAGCGCCTCTCTCAGCCGGACGCCGATGCGGACCACATGAATCGAGTTGGCTCCGAGCTCGAAGAAGCTCTGCTCGACGCTCACGTGATCGAGCCCAAGGATCTCCCCGATCACCGCGGCGATCGCCCGCTCTGTCTCGTCGCGCGGCGGCACCACAGCAGCGCTCCGCTCCGGCTCATCGGCCTTCAGCTCGGAGAGCGCCTTGCGATCGATCTTGCCGTTCGCCGTGAGCGGCATCGCGTCGAGCACCACGATCGAGGCAGGGACCATGTGCGCCGGGAGCTTGACCTTGAGGAGCTCGCGCAGCGCGTCCTCCGGCGAGCGCGGAGCGGACTGCATGTCGAGAGGCCAGCCGCTCACGGAGCCGTCGACCGCGCCGCCGCCGAGCAGCGCGTGCGCGTACACGTGGCCCTCGTCGAGCAGGAAGAGATCCCGGACCGCCGCGAAGTCCAGCTTGCCCACGGGCATCAAGCCGATCCCCAGGCCGGGCGCAGCCGTCATCAGGAGCTGGCCCATGTAGCCTGCCTCGATCTCGCAGAAGTCGTGCGACGCGTCGCCGTACAGGGGCAGGATGGCGTTCCTCTGCGCGACGAGGAACAGCGAGAACGCCGCCTCTTCGAACGGCGCCTGGTTGTGCGCGTAGTGAATCCGCCGATCGAGGACGGCGCCCTCCGTGAGGATCACCAGGCTCTGCTCGCGCGGGTGATAGTAGTAGGTCCCCCCGGCCACCCCTTCGATGCGACCCGGCTTCACGTAGACGTAGGTCTGGACGGGGTACAGGCTCCCCGCGGACGGGTAGCGGTACTTGGGATACCCATCGACGTCGATCTGGCGGAGGCAGGAGAGGAGCGCGGAGAACCTGTCCAGCTGGACCGGCCCGCGCGAGAACTGGCGGTGGGTCCGGCGCTCCAGGAAGAGCGCCCGCGTCGCCTCGTCCACCGGCGGCACAGGCAGCGAGATCCGGCGCCGCTCCGGGCCGTCCGCGCGCAGGCCGTGCTGCTTGAGCTTGAACTCGAGGCGGGCCAGCGGATCGTCGATCCCGCCCTCCGGTTTCGCGGGCTCCTCCGCCGGGGCGCCCTTTCCTGCGCCCGGAGGCGCGTCCAGCACCACGTAGGCGACGAGGCGCTTCTTGTTGCGCTCCTCTCCCACGGCCATCGCCACGGCCGAGCGCACCGCCGGGTGCTGCTTCAGCGCCGCCTCGATCTCGCCGAGCTCGATGCGCTGCCCCTGGATCTTCACCTGGAAGTCTGCGCGGCCGAGGATCTCGATGAGGCCGCCGGGGAGGCGTCGCCCCAGATCGCCGCTGCGATAGAGGCGCTCGCCGGTCTCCGGGTGCCGGACGAAGCTCGCGGCGGTCCGCTCTTCGTCGTGGAAGTAGCCTCGAGCGAGGCCCGCTCCGGCGATGTAGAGGTGTCCCGACACCCATTCGGGGCACGGCGCGAACGCGTCGTCGAGCACGTAGTACCGGGCGTTCGTCATCGGCCGCCCGTAGGGGATGCTCTTCCACGCCGGATCGACCGACGCGATCGGGTAGCAGATGTCCCAGACCGTGGTCTCGGTCGGCCCGCCGGCACCGAGGATCCGGACGCCCGGCGTCAACGCCCGCAGGCGGTCCGGCAGCGTGACGGGGATCCAGTCGCCGGACAGGACCACCTGGCGGAGCGCGCCGGGCAGCCTCGCCGCGTCGTGCGGCGTGTGCTCGAGGTACTCGATCAGCATCTCCAGGAACGCCGGCACCGAGTTCCAGAACGTGACGCGCTCGCTCACCAGGAGCTCGGCCCAGTGCGCCGGATCCCGCAGCTTTGCGGCGTCGGGCAGCACCAGCGTCGCGCCCGCGAGCAGGCCGCCGAACACGTCGTACACCGAGAGATCGTGGTGCAGCGCGGTCAGGCCGATGATGCGATCACCGGGGCCGACCTCGAGGAGCCGATTGACCTCGATCACGCGGTTCAGCACGCTCCGGTGCTCGATCATCGCCCCCTTCGGCACGCCCGTGGATCCCGACGTGTAGAGCACGTAGGCGAGGTCCTCCGGGCGGTTGACCGGCGCGAGCGGCGAGGCGTCGAGGTCGGGCGGGATCTTGTCGACGGCGAGCTTGCGGACGCGCTCGGGCCACTCGAGCGACCCGTCCAGCCACGACTGGGTGAGGACCAGCTCCACCTGGCTGTGCTCCAGGAGGAAGTCGCGGCGCTCCCGCGGCAGGCTCGGGTCGACGGGCAGATAGGCCGCTCCTGCCGCGTGGATGCCCAGCACGGCCGCGACCTGCTCCCACCCCTTCTCCATCACCACGGCCACGAGCGCGTCGGGGCGCGCGCCGCGCTCGCGCAGCCAGCGGCCGATCTGGTTGGCCCGCCGCGACAGCTCCGCGTACGTCAGGCTGCCGCGTGACGACACGAGGGCCACGCCCTCCGGCGTCTGCGCGGCCTGGGCCGCGAAGCGCTCCGGCAGCGTGCCCGTGGGGATGGGCGCGTCCGTGGCGTTGAGCTCCGCCCATCGCTCGAGCTGCTCCTTCGGCAGCTCGATCAGGCGGCGAGCGTCCTTCTTCCACGTCGCCGGATCGTCGGCGAGCCCCCGGACCAGCCGGCAGAAGGCGTTGAACATGTCGTCCACCATCCCGGGCGGGAACAGCGCGGCGACCGCGTCCCAGTGGGCGATGAAGCCGCCGCGCTCCTCCGCGACCTGGAGGTCGAGCCACACCTGCGGGGTCTGAACGCTGCTGAAGACGACCTCGCCAAGCTCGTGGAAGAGGGAGAGCGACAGCGGGAAGCCCTCCGACGCGAGGCCGAGGATGCCCGTGAAGATGATCGGCATCATGCCGCCCGAGAGCCGCCGCCGAGCCTGGGCCAGCTCGCGCAGGACCTCGATCCCGCTCGACCTGTGCTGGAGATCGTTCCAGAGCTGCTCCTGGACCCGCCTCGCCCGCTCCTCGAACGTGTCCCCGGCGGTGTTGCTCGTGCCGAGCAGCACCAGCGAGGTGAAGTCGCCGAGGAGATCGTTCACCTGCGGGTGCAGCGGCAGGCGGTTGAACATCGTGACGTTGATCGTGAGATCCGGGTGCTCGCTCCACGCGGCGAGGACCGTCGTGTAGGCGGTCATCATCACAGCCGACAGCGTGAGCCCTTGCTTCAGCGACTGCGTCTTCAGCCGCGCCCACGCCTCTGGCTCGAGCTTGCCGATACGGCGCGTGAAGCGGGTCTCGGACAGGGCAGCCGGGTTCATCGCGAGCGGGAGCTCCGGCGGCGGAGGCAGCACCGCGACCCGCTCGCGCCAGTACTCCATGGCCTGCCGGTGCTGCGGCGAGCCCTTGAGCTCCATCTCGGCGAGCACGTAGTCGCGGAACGAGAGCTCGATCGGCGGCAGGAAGGCGCCCGGATCCCGGTACAGCATCGCCCACTCATGGCCGAGCTTGAGCAGGCTCCCGCCATCGATGTGGAGCAGATCCAGGCTGATGTGGACGCGGGTGAGATCCCCGTCGAGCAGCGACGCGCGGATCTCGAACGTGGGCCACGCGTCGGCCGGGAGCAGCTGGTGCGCGAGGCGCTCGCGCGTCGCAGAGAGCTCTGCCTCCGCCGCTTCCGGCGAGAGCCCGCGAAGATCGTGCGCCTCGATCGAATACGCGGGCACGCGCTCCAGGATCTGCTGCCGTCCGTCGGGGAGCACGATGGCCCGGAGCATCTCGTGCCGCTCCACGAGCCGCTGAAAGGCGCGGGAGAGCTGCCCGAGATCCATCCCCGTCGCCTCGATCTCCGAGTAGGCGTGGATCGACACGTCTCCGAGGTCGAACGCGGCGCTCCGCCCGATCCAGTACGCCTGCTGGATGTCCGTCAGCGGGAAAGGCTCGTAGCGATCCTGCGGGGCCGGCGTGATCCGCGCGACGGGCTTGCCGCCCGCGCCGCTGCTCCGGCGGAGCAGCGCGATGAGCTCGGATTTGCGTTGCCCGATGAGCGCGCGCATCTCCGGCGTCATCACGCCCTTCGGCGCTCCGATCGCGAGCTGATCGCCCTCGACCGACAGCTTGATCCCCTGCTGGGCAAGCGCGCCCAGCAGCTCGGTGACGCCCTCGTTCATATGAGCGTGGTCTCCCATTCTTCCTGGCCTGCATCGGGCGCCGGGGCGCGCTGGTGCACGGTGTCGAGGAGCGCGCGTGACCTGATTTGCGAGAGCAGATCGGCGGCGAGCTGCGACGCGCTCGACCCCATCAGGATCTGCACGATCGACAGCGCCGCGCCGAGATCGGCGTCGACGCGGTTGCGCAGCTGCATCGCCATGAGCGAGTCGATGCCCAGCTCATTGAGCGGCCGATCGGCGGCGATCTGGGCCGCCGAGAGCCGCGTGGTCCGCGCGACCAGATCGCGCAGGTAACGCTCCAGCAGCGCGCGCTGCTCGTCGGGGGCCGCGGCGAGCAGCGCGGAGGCGTCGAGCGCCGCCGGCGCGTCGCCCTGCGCCGCGAGGGGCTCTCCCGCGGTCGCGTCGTCGATCCAGAAGCGCCGCCGCTGCCAGGGGTAGGACGGCAGGGGGACGCTGCGGCCTGTCGGGACGAGCCGGCGGAAGTCCACCGCATGCCCGCGGACGTGGAGCGCGCCGAGCGACTCCAGCAGGACGTCGAGCTCGCCCGTCTCCCGGCGGAGCGACGGGAGCAGCGCCACGCCGCCCGGGCGGGCATCGAGCAGGCCGGACTCGATCGCGGGGAGCAGGACCGGGTGCGGGCTCAGCTCCGCGAAGACGTTGAAGCCCTCCGCGAGCAACCGCTGGATGACCCCGGAGAAGAGCACCGGCGCCCGCAGGTTCCGCGCCCAGTACGCGGCGTCGAGATCGCTGCCGTCGGTCGGCTGCCCGGTCACCGTCGAGTACATCGGGATCGAGCCGCGCCGGGGCGCGATCCCCGACAGCGCTGCGGTCAGATCGCCGAGCAGCGGATCCATCTGCGGGCTGTGCGAGGCGACGTCGATCTTGACCCGCCGGCAGAAGATCCCGCGGCCCTTGATCTCCTCGAGCACCTCGTCCAGCGCCGCCGGATCGCCCGCGAGGACGGTCCCGCGGGGGCTCATGATGACCGCGACCGACAGCCGGTCACGGTGGCCGGCGATGGCGGCCTCGGCCTCGGCCTCGGGCAGCTCCACGAGGGCCATCGCGCCGGTCCCGCTCACGCGCCGGAGCAGGCGGCTGCGCTGGCAGATGATGCGCGCCGCGTCCTCGAGGCTCAGCGCGCCTGCCACGCAGGCGGCCGCGACCTCGCCCATGCTGTGCCCCACCACGACGTCGGGCACGACGCCGTACGAGCGAAAGACCGCCGCCAGCGAGACCTGGATGGCGAACAGGGCCGGCTGGATGAAGTCGATCTCCTCGAAGCGGGCGCGCTCGCCTTCGGCCGTGAGCGACGTGATCAGGGACCACGCGACATGCTCTCGCATGACGCGCTCGCACCGCTCCATCATCGCGCGAAAGACGCCGTCGCGCGCGAGCAGCTCGCGCCCCATCCCGAGCCACTGCGAGCCCTGCCCCGAGAAGAGAAACGCGAGGCGGCGCGAGCTCTCCGGCGCCTTTCGGCCGCTCACGAGGCCGGCGTGCGGTCTGTCGTCGAGGTAGGCCGAGAGGCCCGCGAGCGCGTCCTCGCGGCTGCGGACCACCAGCGAGAGGCGGTGCCTCAGGTGGCTCCGACGGATCCCGGCCGTGTAGCAGAGGTCCCGCAGCGCGGGCGCGTCCTCGGGGCGGCCGAGCAGGCTCCGCACCGCCTCGGCGCGGGCCCGCAGCGCGTCCGGGCTCGCCGCCGAGAGCGGCAGCAGGAGCGGGCGTCCGTCTTCCACCGGCGCGCCGGCGGCGGCGCCGCGCGGCGCCTCCTCGAGGATCAGGTGGCCGTTGGTGCCGGACCAGCCGAACGCGCTGACGCCGGCGCGGCGCGCGCTCCCACCGGCGGGCCATTGAGAGAGCTCTGTAGGGATCTCGAACCGTGTGCCGTCGATCGTGATGTGCGGGTTCAGGTTATCGAATTCGTTGTGAGTAGGCAAGGCATCATGCT
>JAICEP010000351.1 GCA_025924095.1 Sorangium sp. | reverse complement strand
CGCGAGAGCGGCTCCCCGACCCACGCTGAAACGGACCGCGAGAG
The DNA here is from genome assembly GCA_025924095.1 of Sorangium sp. Lineage (GTDB taxonomy): Bacteria > Myxococcota_A > Polyangia > Polyangiales > Polyangiaceae > Sorangium. Next base: position 8,098 of record JAICEP010000351.1, on the reverse strand, counting down.
CGGCTCCCCGACCCACCTCAACACTGGAGACCAAGACCATGGCTGACACCGCGACCGTCCGCATCCCGACCCCGCTCCGCACCCTCACCGGCGGGCAGGACGAGGTCAAAGCCGCCGGCGGCACCGTCGGCGAGCTGATCGAGAACCTCGAGAAGAGCTACCCGGGCATCCGCGACCGCCTCCTCGACGAGAAGGGGGTGCGGCGCTTCGTGAACATCTTCGTGGGCGACGAGGACATCCGCTTCCTCGACGGGCTGAAGACGCCCGTGAAGGGCGGCGATCAGATCGCGATCGTGCCCGCGATCGCCGGGGGCTGAGGTGGACGACCCGCGCTATCTCCGCCAGGTGCTGCTCGCGGAGATCGGTCCAGAGGGACAGGCGAGGCTCGGGGCGGCGACGGCGCGCGTGCTCGGCGGCAGCGGCGGCGCGCCCCCGCTCGCGCACGAGGTGGCGGAGCGCTACGCGCGCGGCGCCGGCTTCGGCGCGCTCGCGGAGGGCGCGATCGACGTCGCCGCGCTCGCGCCCGCGGAGCTCGTCGCGTCGCCCGCCGCGCGGGCGGTGCTCGCCGGGGCGCGGGCGGCCCTCGCCGAGATGCGGGCCGCGCTCGGCCGGGGCGGCGCCGGGGCGGCGCAGGGGAGCGCGCCGGAGGGCGGGCTGCCGGAGGGCGGGCCGTCATGAGGCGCTCCCTCGCCCGCTCGATCCGGCTCGGGTCGGTCGTCGACGCCGTGGGCGACACGCCGCTCGTGCGCCTCTCGCGCATCGGCCGCGAGACGCCGTCGGTCGAGGTGTACGCCAAGCTCGAGTTCACGAACCCCGGCGGCTCGGTGAAGGACCGCGCCGCGCTGCGGATGATGAGCCGCGCGGCCGAAGAGGGTCGCCTGACCAGCCAGAAGACGCTCATCGACTCGACGAGCGGCAACACCGGCGTCGCCTACTCCATCTTCGGCGCGGCGATGGGCTTCAAGGTGGCGCTCGTCATGCCGTCGAACGTGTCCAAGGCGCGCAAGGACATCGCGCGCGCGTTCGGCACGGAGCTCATCTTCAGCGACCCGATGGAGGGCTCCGACGGCGCGATCCGCCACGTGCGCGCGCTTGTCGAGAAGGACCCCGAGAAGTACTTCTACCCGGACCAGTACTCGAACGAGGACAACCCGCTCGCCCACTACCACGGCACCGCGCGGGAGATCCTCGAGGCGGTCGGCGACCGGATCACGCATTTCGTGGCCGGCGTCGGCACGAGCGGCACCATCGTCGGGACGAGCCGCCGGCTCCGGGAGCACCACCGGCCGATCCGCTGCATCGCGGTCGAGCCCGCGGACGCGCTCCACGGGCTGGAGGGGCTCAAGCACCTGCCGAGCTCGCTGGTGCCCGCCATCCACGACGCGGGCGCGTACCACGAGACGATGCGCATCATGACGGAGGACGGCTGGGACATGTCCGACCGCCTCGCCCGCGAGGAGGCGCTGCACGTGGGGCACTCGGGCGGCGCGGCGATCTTCGCGGCCTTCGAGGTGGCGAAGCGCCTGCACCGCGAACAGCAGGGAGGGTGCGTTGTGGCGATTGTCCCGGACCGGGGCGACCGCTATTTTGCGCCCATGAAATGGGAGAAGCGTTACCTATGGTGATGTCACCTCACCCGTGGACCGCCGGCGGGGTCGTCCTGAAGGCGGGCGTCCTGAAGGCGGTCGAGGACGAGGCGCTCGCCGGCTACGCGCGCGACGAGGAGGCCTGCGGGTACCTGAAGGGGCCCGCGGGCGAGTCGTTGCTCTGCGACGAGCACGTCCGGATGGACAACATCGCGAACAAGCTCCACGCCGTCGATCCGGAGCGGTACTTCCGGACGGCGCGGACGTTCTTCGACTTCAACGGGAAGCGCTTCTCCGATGCCGTCGAGAAGGGGGCCGCGGAGGGGCGCCCGGTGAAGGTGCTGTACCACTCGCACCTCGATGCCGGCGCCTACTTCAGCCCGACGGACGCCGCCATGATGAGCGGCGGTGAGCCGCCGGCCGAGGAGGGGGCCCAGATCGTGATGGGGCCCGGGCCGGCGTTCCCGCTCGCGTTCCTCGTCACAAGCGTGCGCGGCGGCTCCGGCGACGGGGGCCCGGAGGGGAAGCCCCGGATCGCCGAGCACCGCCTCTTCGTCTGGGACGGCGCCGCGTTCGTCGCGTCGACGTTCACCGTCGTCGATTGAGCTCATCGCGCCGGGGCGCGTCCGCCGTCCTCGCGCTGCCCGCATCCGCTTGCAGGGATCGACTCCCGAGGCCCAGCGAGGCTGATTCTGTAGTTGTCACTTGATCATCGAAGGAGTTGCCTAAATGTCAGGTTTTGTTGTCTGGTTCACCGGTTTGAGCGGCGCAGGCAAGAGCACGCTCGCGGCGATGCTCTCGGCCGAGCTCCGCGCCCGCTCCGTCCACGTGGAGGTGCTCGACGGCGACGAGGTGCGCACGAACCTCTCGAAGGGCCTCGGGTTCTCGAAGGAGGACCGCGATACGAACATCCGGCGGATCGGATACGTGGCGAAGCTCATCGCCCGGTCGGGCGCGTGCGCGATGACGGCCGCCATCAGCCCGTACAAGGCGATCCGTGACGAGCAGCGGGCCCAGATCCCGCAGTTCGTCGAGGTGTACTGCTCCTGTGCGATCCCCGTGCTCGCCGAGCGCGACGCGAAGGGGCTCTACAAGAAGGCGCTCGCGGGCGAGATCAAGAACTTCACGGGGATCGACGACCCGTACGAGGCGCCCGAGAGCCCCGAGGTGGTCGTCTACACCGACAAGGAGACCAAGGAGGAGAGCCTCGCCAAGATCCTCGCCAAGCTCGAGGAGGTCGGGTACGTCCCGCGCCGCGGCGCCGCGGTCGCGGTGTCCGGCGCTGCTGCCGCGGGGGCGGCGGCGGGCGGCGGCCGCGGGCTCATCGCGCCGCACGGCGGCGAGCTCGTGAACCGGTGGGTCGAGGGCGCGGAGAAGGCGTCGCTCGCCGAGCGGGCGAAGGGCCTGCCGGTCATCGAGCTCGACGAGCGGACCGAGAGCGACGTCGAGATGATCGCGGTCGGCGCGTTCTCGCCGCTGCGCGGCTTCATGAACTCGAAGGACTACCTGCGCGTGGTGCGCGAGATGCGGCTCGAGAGCGGCCTGCCGTGGTCGATGCCGATCACGCTCGCCGTCTCGGAGCAGGCGGCGGAGGGGCTCCGTGTGGGCTCCGAGGCCGCGCTCCGCGCGCGTGACGGCCGCATCGTGGCGGTCATCGAGCTGAGCGACAAGTGGCGGCCCAACAAGGAGATCGAGGCGCAGGAGGTGTTCCGGACGACCGAGACGAAGCACCCGGGCGTCGCCTACCTGATGAGCACGGGCGCCGTGTACGTCGGCGGCGAGATCCGCGTGCTGGAGCGGCCGGTCGAGTCGCCGTTCCCGTCGTACGACCGGGGCCCGGCGGTGACGCGGGCGTACTTCGCCGAGAAGGGGTGGCGCCGCATCGTCGGGTTCCAGACGCGGAACCCGATCCACCGGGCGCACGAGTTCATCACCAAGACGGCGCTGGAGAGCTGCGACGCGCTGATGATCCACCCGCTGGTCGGCGCGACAAAGTCGGACGACATCCCGGCGGACGTCCGGATGCGCTGCTACGAGGAGCTCATCGCGAAGTACTATGTGAAGGACCGCGTGCTCCTCTCGATCTACCCGGCGGCGATGCGCTACGCGGGCCCGCGCGAGGCGATCTTCCACGCGCTCGCGCGCAAGAACTACGGCTGCTCCCACTTCATCGTGGGGCGCGATCACGCCGGCGTCGGCAGCTACTACGGCACGTACGACGCGCAGGAGATCTTCAATGTCTTCAGCCCCGGCGAGCTCGGCATCGCCACGCTCAACTTCGAGAACGCGTTCTACTCGACGGTGGTCGGAGCGATGGCCACCGCGAAGACGGCGCCGGGCGACGCGTCGACGCAGGTCAATCTGTCCGGGACGAAGGTGCGCGAGCTGCTCCAGCGCGGCGAGCTGCCGCCGCCCGAGTTCTCCCGTCCGGAGGTCGCGCGCATCCTCATCGAGGCGATGCGCAGCTCGTCGTAGCCCTGGCGCCGTGATGGCGGCGGCGCGCGGCCTCGTCGAGCGGGGCCGCCGCGCGGCCGCCGGCGCCGCGCGCGGCGCGGCCCTCGCGCTCCTGACCGCGCTCGCCGGCCTCTCCGCGGGGGCGCCGGCGCGCGCGGACCTCAGCGACGATGCCGCGCGCGTCGCGCGGATGTGGTCGCTCTCGGGCGCGCGCGTCGCGCGCCTCCCCCCCCTTTTCATCGAGCATGGCCGCGTCAGGGTGGTGGCGGTGGACCCGCCGCCGGCCGGCGCGGCCGCCGTGGCCGGCGCGGCCGGCGCGAGCGGCGCGGCTGGACCGAAGGCCGAGGAGTGCCTCACCGTCGTGTTCCTCGCGCCGCGCACCGTCGAGTTCACGCTGGAGCCGGACTCTTTCGCGGGCGAGCCCTCCGCCCTGGAGGGCCTCGTGCACCGGCTGCGGGGCCGGGATCCCGAGGACGAGCGACGCATCCACAGCGTCGCCGGGGCCGCTGCGATCCTCCGGTGCGGGGCCGCGCGCGAGGGGCTGCGCCGCGTGGCGGTCGAGGTGCTCTCGACGCGAGGCGCCTTCGATGTCGTGGTCGCGGCGTCGAGCGGGCCGCCGGAGCGCCTCGAGTCCATCCTGCCCGAGCGGGTGTCCGGGCCCATCGCGCCGCGCGGCGACCCGGGGCGGCCGGCCGAGCCGGGGCCGCTCGACGCCCGGGTCGCGCGCGCCGCGCGCCGCGCGCGCGCGGAGGGCGCGCCGCGCGTCGCGCCGATCGACATGCGCGCCTCATCGGTCGGGACCGGACAGTTCTCGGTCAAGCTCAGCGAGGGCTGTCACCGGCTCGATCTGATGGCCGAGGTCCCGGGCGTCGCGGTGCGCCGCGCGACCGACCTGGACGCCGAGGCGCGCGAGGCGGGCACGGGGAGGCTGCTCGGTCGCGATCGGTCGGACGCGCCCGACACGCGGCTCGATTTCTGTCTCGGGGAGCCCGGGGTCGTCGAGGTGCCGTTCCTCGGGGCGGCGGGCCCGGTGAAGGTCGTGCTGTCCGACGCGCAGTGGCCGATGCCCTCGCACGTGCCGGGGTATTTCGGCGCGCGCGCCCGGGGCAACCTGGCCTTCGCGCTGCAGCGCCGCCGCGCGCCCGCGCCGCGCGCGCAGGCGATCGTCGAGGCCGTCGGCGCGCAGGGCGACACGCTCGTCCCCGTCCAGGTCGAGCCGGGCCGCTGCTATTTCGCGGCGGCGGCGCTGGTCCGGGGCGAGATGCGCGCGCTCCGGATCTCGGTCGAGCTGGGCGATCGCGCCGCGCGCGACGACGCGGGCGAGCACAGCGAGGGCGCCGGCGTGGCCTTCTGCTCCGAGATCGAGGAGAGCGCCGCCGTCCGCGTGTCCGCGCGCGGCGGCTCGCCGGTCTGGGTCCTCTCGGTCTGGCCCATGGACTGACGCCGGCTCACCCCTCCGTGCGGGGGCGCCTCGGGCGGCGCGAGGTGATCGGCTCCGGCGTGGGCCTTGTCACGGCGCCCGACTGGGCCCGCTCCGGCAGGAGCTGGCGGAGCTGCCACGCCTGCAGGAACGCGCGTCGCTCCGCGTCGCGGAGCGCGTGCTGGTGCTGGCCCATCATGAACGCCGGCACGACCAGCATGAACAGGGTGGTCAGCGTCAGCGCCGTGATCGTCGGGACCATCGAGTGCTCGACGGCCTGGGGCAGGATGACCATCGCGCCGCCCGTGAACTCGTAGGAGCGGGGCAGGATGCCCGAGTACTCGATCCACGCGGCGGCCAGCACCGCGACGCAGCCGGTGACGACGACGGCGACGCGGTAGGCCGTCCGGTACGTGAACGAGTTGCCGTACGTGAAGATCACGAGGAGCATCGGCATGAAGAGCAGCGGGCCGAAGCCGCGCGCGATGAACAGGAAGCTGAGCACGTTGAAGACGAACCCGGCGTAGGCGTACCACTCCGCGGACCGGCGGTGGACGAGGCGCGCCGCGATGAACTTCATCAGCGCCGCCAGGGCCGTGAAGCCCAGGATGAAGCCGAAGACCTGCCACTCGCGGATGCCCAGCCACACCGCGGCCACGAGCGTCGCGATCGCCGTGGCGAGCAGCTCGGCGCGGATGCCCGCGTGCAGCTGCAGCCGGTGCCGCGTCGCCGCGGTCGCGTCCAGCTCGGCGAGCACCTCCTGCGGCATCTCGCGCGGCGGCTCGGTCAGGATGCGCCGGAGCGTCTCCAGGGCGCGCTCGTTTTCCGGATCGAGGGCGAGCGCCTGGCCGACCTCGCTGAGCAGCGCCTTGCGGGCGCTCTCGGCCTCCCTCCCGCCGGCGAGCGCCATGGCCACCTTCTCCTCGGCCAGGCCCGCGTGCCGCGCCGCGAGGCCGCGGCGGAGCTCCACGTCCTTGTCGCCGTCGAGGAACCGCTCGACCGCCTCGTAGAGCGAGCGCGCGGTCGGGTACCGCTCGGACGGCTCGCGCCGGGTCGCCCGCACGCAGATGGCGTCGAGCTCCGGGGGCACCTCGCGCTCGGGCGCGCGCACCGACGCCCGCGCGTCGGCCCCGTGGATGAGCGAGTCGAGCATCTCGCCGCGATCCTTCTTCGGGTGGAGCGGCTTGAGCGTGAGCAGCTCGAAGAGGATGGCCCCGAGCGAGTACACGTCGCTGCGCACGTCGAGCGTGTCGACGCACCCCTGCGCCTGCTCCGGCGACATGTACCCGAGGGTCCCGAGCACGTCGCCGGGGATGGTCCTCGTGCTCATGGGATCTTCCCCCATGTCGATCGTCTGGTGCGGCGAGTCGATGAGCTTCGCGACGCCCCAGTCGAGCAGGTACACCTCGCCGAAGTCGCCGAGCATGATGTTGGCGGGCTTGAGGTCGCGGTGGAGCACGCCGCGCGAGTGGGCGAAGTCCACGGCGATGCAGATGGACGAGAACGCGGTGAGCAGCTTGCGGCGCGAGAAGCTCTGCAGCGCCGTCGCGTCGCCCTCGCGGAGCTCGTTCAGGATCCTCGCCAGCGTGAGGCCCCGGAGGCGCTTCATCGTGAAGTACGCCGAGCCCTTGGCGTCCAGGCCGAGGTCGTAGACGGGCACGATCGAGGGGTGCTCGAGCTGGCCCTGGACCCGGGCCTCGCGGAGGAACCGGTGGCGGAGCGTCGTGTCGCCCTGGTGCTCCGCGCGGATGACCTTCATGGCCACGTCGCGGCCGATGCGGCGGTCCCTGCAGAAGTGGACCTCCCCCATCCCCCCGACGCCGAGGAGCGAGCGCACCTCGTAGCGGGGACCGTCGCTCGTGAGATCCGAGAGCTCCGCCCGGGCGCGGCCGGGGTTCACGGGCGTGGGGCTCTGGCCGTGCGAATCCCCGCCCTTTCCGCGAGATTTTCGCATCTCGGGGAGCTGCTCGAGCGTCTCGAAGTCGTCGTCGAACAGAGCCATGGCCTTCGGGAAGCCAGGCTGAGTCGCGCCATGCCAGCAAAACCCCACACCGGCAGGGCTCCGCGTGGCGACCCCGGACCTCCTTGACGGACGGCCGCGAGCAGCGCTGCGGAATGCTGGGCTTCCTTGCCGAGAGGATCTCGTATCGGGGGGTGATGTCAACGGGATGCTGCGTCCGTCGAAGACAGCGGACGAGCGATGCAGCGTCGCACACCACGCGCGCCGCTGCGGTGAAGGCGCGTGACTCGCGTAAATGAAGGTCGATGTCGGCAACCCGCGCACGGCGCCGCGGCGGCATCCGCGTCATGTGTGGGGAGCATCACGACGCCGGCGATCGGCGGTGAGGCGCCGGCGAAGGCCCGGCGCGCTCGATGCGCTCAACGCGCGCTCGATGCGCTCAACGTGCTCAACGTCCGAGGAGCGCGAGCAGCGTCTTCTTGTTCGTGAGGCCGATGTGCCTCCCGAGAGGCTCGCCGTTCTGGAAGGCGACCACGGTCGGTAGACCCCGGATCCCGAAGCGCTTCGCGGCCGTGGGCGACGCGTCGACGTCGAGCTTGACCACCTTGACCTGGCCCGCTGTCTCCGCCGCGATCTCATCGACGATCGGCGCGAGCCGCTTGCAGGGGGCGCACCAGG
>JAICEP010000350.1 GCA_025924095.1 Sorangium sp. | reverse complement strand
GTTCGGCGGCGAGCGCGTGCGGCTCGCGGGCGGCACGCGGATGGTGCTCCTGTCCTCGCAGGCCGACGAGGCGTTCACCGGCCGCGGCGGCTCCGGCCCGATGGTCGCCTTCGACCTCGCCGCGCGCGCCGCGCAGTGCGCCCTCGCGATGAAGGCGCGCCTGCCCGGGCGCCCGGTCGCGCTCGCCACGGGCCGCGCGCAGGTGGGCGAGCGCCTGCCCGCGGGCGACGTCATCGACCGCGCGGTCGCCCGGCTGCGCGAGGCCGGGGACGACGTGTGCATCGACGAGGTCACGGCGGGGCTCGCGGCCCCGCGCTTCGAGGTGATCGGCGACGGCCCGTCGTTCCTGCTGAAGGGCGAGCGTGACGGCACGGAGCCGGATCGCACGCTCCTCGGGCGCGTCACCGCGTTCGTCGGGCGCGACCGCGAGCTCGCGATGCTGCGCGGCCTCTTCGAGCAGAGCGCCGACGAGCCCGTGGCGCGCGCCGCGCTGGTGCTCGGCGAGGCGGGCATCGGCAAGACGCGCCTGCGCTGCGAGCTCGTCCGCGTCGTGCGCGAGGTCGACGCGCGCGCGTCGGTCTACGTGGCGCGCGGCGACCCGATCGGCGCGGGGGCGCCGTTCGGCATGCTGGGCGAGATCGTCCTCGCGGCGGCCGGCTGCCTGCCCGGCGAGGCGATCGAGGCCCGGCGCGGCAAGATCCGCGAGCACGTGGCGCGCGCCGTGCCGGCCGCGGACGCGCGGCGCATCGCGTGGTTCCTCGGCGAGATCGCGGGCACGCCGCTCGACGATCCGGATCCGGAGCTCGACGTCGCCCGGGGGGACGCGGTCCTCCTGGGCGAGCAGGCGCGCCGCGCCGTGCTCGACTGGCTCGCCGCGCGGTGCGGCGAGGGGCCGGTCGTCGTGGTGCTCGAGGACATGCACTGGAGCGATCACGCCTCGGTCTCGGTGCTGGACGAGGCGCTGCAGGCGCTCTCGGATCGCCCGCTCCTCGTGCTCGGCTTCGCGCGCCACAGCGTGATGGAGACGTTCCCCGGGCTGTGGGTTCCCCGCGGGGTGCAGCACATCAAGCTCGGCGCGCTCAGCCCGCGGGCGGCCGAGCGGCTCGTCCGCAGCGTGTTCGGGGACGAGCTCGCGCGGTCCGAGGCGGCGCGGCTCGTCGAGCACGCGGACGGCCACCCGTTCTTCCTCGAGGAGCTGATGCGCGCGCGCGCCGAGGGCCGGGGCGACCTGCCGCCCACGGTGGTGGCGCTGATGCACACGCGGATCGAGGCGCTGCCGGCCGAGGCGAGGCGCACGCTGCGCGCGGCGAGCCTGTTCGGCGGCAGCTTCTGGCCGGAGGGGGTGCGCCAGCTGCTCGGCGCCGGCACGTCGGCCGAGTCGCTCGATCGCTGGCTGAAGAGCCTGCTGTCGGAGGAGCTCGTCGCCCGGCGGGGCGTGTCGCGCTACCCCGGGCACGAGGAGCTCACGTTCCGTCACGCCCTCGTGCGCGACGCCGCCTACGGGATGCTCACGGACGGCGATCGCGCCGCCGGCCACCGTGCGGCCGCGCGCTGGCTGCGCTCGGTGGGCGAGACCGACGAGCGGGTGCTGGCCGAGCACGTCGAGCGGAGCGACGAGCCCGAGCGGGCGGGCGGCGGGGCGCTCGCCGCCCGCGGTCCGGCGCAAGCGTGAGAGAGCGGCAGCGAGCAGCAGCAGAAGGACGAAAAGGACGAACGAAGGCGACGGCGAGTAAAATGGCCGGGTTGATGGATTTCCATTGACGTGATAACTGACCGCCCAGAGTATCGAGCATGGATTCGTCGGGTCTGGGCACTGTCGGTCCCTACGAGCTGCTTGTGCAGCTCGCTGTGGGCGGCATGGCCGAGGTCTTCATCGCCCGTCGCGCCCGCGCGGCAGCCGTCGAGGGGGCGGGCGGCGGGAGCGGGGAGGGCGCGGAGATCGAGCGCGAGCCGCTCGTCGCGGTGAAGAGGATCCGCGCCGATCTACGGTACGAGTCGGTGTATGCGGCGATGCTCTTCGACGAGGCGGGCATCGCGTCGCGCGTCGCGAGCCCGAATTTCGTGCCGGTCCTCGATTGCGGTCTGGGCGAGGGGGGCGCGCCCTATATCGCAATGGAGCTCGTCGTGGGGGTGACGCTGAAACACCTCACCCGACCTCCCGAGCTGATCGGGGTCGGCGACGCGCTCGATCTCATCGCGCAGGCGGCCGAGGGGCTGCATGCGGCGCACGAGGCGCGCGACAGCTCGGGGGAGCTGCTCCAGGTGATCCACCGGGACATCTCGCCGTCGAACGTCCTTGTCGGCGTGGACGGGCGGGCGTCCATCTGCGATCTCGGGCTCGCGTACGCCCTTCGCCGCACGACGCGGACGAAGACCGGGACGGTGAAGGGGAAGCTGAGCTATCTCTCGCCGGAGCAGGCGCACGCGCGGCCGCTGGATCGGCGCTCGGACGTGTTCTCTCTCGGGGTCGTGGCGTGGGAGGTGCTGGCGGGCAGGCGCCTGTTCGTCGGCAGCAGCATGCTGTCGATCCTCCACGCCGTGCTGGGGCGCGAGGTGCCGCCGCTCTCGAGGGAGCGCGAGGGCGTGGGCCAGGCGGTCACGGCCGCCGTGGCGCGGGCGCTCGAGCGCGATCGCGACGCGCGCTGGCCGACGGCGGCGGACTTCGCGCGGGCGCTCCGCGACGCGGCCGAGCGCGAGGGGCACGCGGCGTCGCGCGGGGCCATCGGCGCGCGGGTCACCGAGATCCTCCCGGTGCCGCTGAAGCCGCTGGCGCCGTCTTATGCCCCCGGCGGGCCGCTCGTCACGCCGGAGATCATCGCCGCCCTGCGGTCGATGCACGTGGCGGGGGTGGTGGGCGAGAGGGACTCCAGCGGGATGCTGGCGCCGCGGCGGCCCTCGCAGGGCTGAGCGCCTTGAGCGGCCGACGCCCGGCCAGCAAATTGTGAGCGTTCACATGTTCGAGGTCAAACAAAATGAACCGCGTGCGGCTGCCCTCGATCGCGGTTCTGACCGAGCGTCGCCGGAGCGCGCTCCAGACGTCGCGCACACGAGGCGCCAGCCGTCGATGCGCTGATCAGCATCGAGTTCGTCGGTCCGGCGACGACCTCGGTCCGGCGCCCGCCCCGCCTGACGCGGCGCTCCGGAGGAGCCCTGTCCTCCCTCGGGATCGAGGATACGCGAGGGCCGACGGATGGCAGTTGACACCGCTTATGTGATCGTTCACATTGCGGCCAGGGGTATCCTTTCGCTTCGTTACGAACGGGTCGTCATGCGCACCGTGACCTCCCTCATCGGGTTGATCTTGGCGCCGGTTCCGTTCGTTCGGTCGTCGCGGAAGCGATGCCGATCGACGGTGTTCGGCTCCCAGTGAACGAGTTCATGAGAGTCAGAATCGGCGCGCCGGGTGGGCAGTACAGGGTGGAGGCGGAGCCGAGAACGAGAGCAGATCCACCGCCACCGTCAAAAGATTCATCTATCGCGACACGGGCGAGGGTAACACCAGGTCCCGCCTACACTCCACTCAGCGTGCCCACAGCGGGCGAAGAGAGAGAACCATGTCTAGGCCCTCAGAACATGAGCGGGCGCGTCCTCTCACAGGCTCTCGGTCAGCTGTTTCTATAGCGTTGATCCTGGCCAGTGGCTGCACGGGAAACCTGGGCGAGACTCGCACCAACGACTCCACGGACGATCCCACCACGGACGATCCCACCACGGTGGACCCGCGCGCTTGCGAGGACGGCGCGGTGCACCCCGGGCGAGCGCCGCTGCGGCGGCTGACGCGCTTCGAGTACAACAAGACGGTTCGCGACCTCTTCGGTGACACGACCGAGCCCGCCTTTTCGCTGCCGAGCGAGGATGTCGGAAACGGCTTTGGCAATGACGCGGACGCGCTGTCGGTCTCGAGCCTGCTGGCCGAGCAGCTGAGCACCGTCGCGGAGGGCGTCGCCCGGCGCGCGACCGCCTCCCGGGAGGCGCTCGCGAAGCTCGCCCCTTGCGCGGGCGATGTGAGCGCGGAGAGCGAGGAAGCGTGCGCGCGCACCCTCGTCGAGCGGATCGCGCCGCTCGCTTATCGAAGGCCGCTCGCCGCCGGCGAGGCGGACGAGCTCCTCGCGCTGTACAGCGTCGGGCGGATGGATGCGACGTTCGAGGCCGGCATCGCGACGGTGATCGAGGCGCTGCTTCAATCGCCGGATTTTCTCTACCGCATCGAATGGGGCACCTCCGACCCGGGGCACCCCGAGCTCCGCCGGCCCACGGGCGACGAGATGGCGACGCGGCTCTCGTACCTGTTCTGGGGCACGATGCCGGACGAGGAGCTACGCATCGCGGCGCAGACAGGCGAGCTCTCGACCAAGGAAGGCGTGCGCGCGCAAGCCGAGCGCATGCTCGAAGACCCTCGGGCTCGGACCACCATCCGGTTCTTCTTCGACAACCTGCTCCCCATCAGCAACCTCGCGGATCTCGAGCGGAACGCGGAGGCGTTCCCGACCTTCTCTCGAGCGATCGGCGCGCTCATGCGTGAGGAGACGCAGCGGTTCCTCGAGCACGAGATCTTCGAGGGGACCGGCACCTGGGCGTCCATCTTGACGGCCCCGTACACGTTCATGAATGGACCTCTCGCGGCGTTCTACGGCGTCTCCGGCGTGACGGGCGACGAGTTCCAGCAGGTGCAGCTCGACACGACCCAGCGCCTCGGGCTCCTCACCCAGGCGGGGGTGATGGCCGGGACGACGCACTCGAACACCACGAACCCCGTGGTCCGCGGCTCGTTCGTGCTCCAGAAGCTGATGTGCGAGAAGATCCCGCTCCCCACCGGCGACATCCTGGAGCGGGTGAAGCCGCCGGATCCGTACACCGGCGCGACGGCGCGGGAGCGCTTCAGCCAGCACAGCCAGGATCCGGTCTGCGTGACGTGCCACCAGTACATGGATCCGGTCGGCTTCACGTTCGAGAACTACGACGCTGTCGGGCTGTTCCGCGCGACAGAGAACGACGTCACGATCGACGCGAGCGGCTCGCTCCCGGGCACGCCGGGCACGGTGAGCGGTCCGACCGAGCTGGTGAAGAAGCTCGCCGAGGCCGAACAGGTGCATGGCTGCTTCGCGACGCGCTGGGCCGAGTACGGCTACGGTCTCACCCTGCGCGCCGAGGACGCTTGCACGAAGCAGGCGATATCGACCGCTTTCAAGGCGTCCGGGTACAACGTGAAGCAGCTCCTCATCGAGCTCACACAGACGGATGCTTTCCACTACATCACGGTTGCCCGCTAGGAGTGATGGTCATGCCCAAATTTCGTTTGAGCCGACGTGCCATGCTGCGCGGTGCTGGCGCCATCGCCATCGCGCTCCCCTGGCTGGAGATCATGGGCCCCGAACGCACGGCGCGCGCGCAACCCGCCCCCGCCAAGCGTTTCCTTGCCATCTACACGCCGGGCGGGACCGTGATCAATCGCTGGCGGCCGACCGGCAGCGAGACGAGCTTCACCCTGGGCCCCATCCTGTCGCCGCTCGCGCCGGTGCAGGACCGGCTGCTCGTCGTCGACGGCCTCGACATGAAGAGCGCGCGCGGTGAGCAGCACCAGAGCGGCATCATCGCCTGGCTCACGGGCAGCCCTCAGGAGGGCTCCCCGAACGGCGGTTACGGGAACGGGCCGTCCGTCGATCAGGTGATCGCCTCCCAGATCTCCGCCGGTATCAAGGCGAAGGCGAGCATCCAGATCGCGGTGCGCTGGGCGACGGGCAAGTCCCACGGCCTGCTGTCGCCGATGAACGCCGCGAACTTCGAGAACGCCGCGCCGTTCAAGCCTATCCCGCCGCGCCTCGATCCGATGGAGATCTTCACCGAGCTCTTCGGCTCGCTGGATCCCAGCGCCGGCAACGAAGCCGCCCGCCGCCTCGCGCGAAAGAAATCGATCCTCGACTTCCTCGACGGGCGCTACTCCGCCCTGTCCGCGCGGCTCGGCGCCGCCGACAGGCAGAAGATCGACCAGCACCTGACGAAGATCCGCGAGATCGAGATGAGCCTCAACAACGTGCCGGTCGAGACGAGCGCGTGCAAGGCGCCGGACAGGGTCGACACGTCCGACTACAACCCGCGCACGGGGCTCAACTCTTCCGACACCGGCTCGATCAAGGACACCTCGACCGACGCGGCGATCCCCAAGGTCGGTAAGCTCATGATGGACATGCTGGTGATGTCGCTCGCCTGCGACATCACCGCGGTCGGCACGCTGCAGTGGAGCGACACCGAGGCGAAGCACACCTTCCCCTGGCTCAACTTGACCGAGCACCACCATTTCTACCAGCACGACGGCGGCTTCAGGCCGGACGAGTGCGAGCGCATTTGCAACTGGTATTCGAAACAGCACCTCTACCTCCTGCAGGAGATGGAGAAGGTCGACATGGGTGGACACTCGCTGCTCGACGAGAGCGTCGTCTTCTTCGGGTCCGAGCTCTCGGATCCGCCGAGTCACACCAAGACGAACATGCCGTTCCTGCTGGCCGGCGGCGGCGGAGGCCTGCGCACCGGACGCTGGGTCCGGTACCCGAACCGCCCGCACAACGATCTGCTCGTCTCGATCTTGAATCTGTTCGGCGACGACCGGACAACGTTCGGCGACCCGCGGCACTGCACCGGGCCGCTCACGAACCTGACGTAGCCATCCTGAGGGCGGAGCGCCGGCTGGCTTTCTTTGCCATGCAGCCGGGGCGCGCTTCACCGGGCAACGCGCGAGCGCGCCGTGGGGCGCAGCGCGTGGGCGATGCCGCTCTGCAAGGTGCCCAGCGTGACGATGCCGGAGAGGTCTGCGCCGAGCTCGATCAGGGCCCTCGCCACCTCCGGGCGGATGCCCGTGAGCACCACGCGCGCGCCGAGCATCTGGGCGGCGCGTGCGGTCCGCGTCAGCGCGTCAGCGACGAGCGCGTCGACGGCGCGCACGCCTGTGATGTCCAGGAGCGCGGTGTGGGCGCGCTGGCGGCTGATCCCGTCGAGCAGCGTCTCCATGATCTGCCCCGCGCGCGCACCGTCCACCGTCCCGATGAGCGGCATGGCCAGGACGCCGTCGGCGAGCGGGATGAGCGGCGTCGACAGCTCCCGGAGTGCCTCCTGCTGTGCGGCGATGATCTGCTCCTGCAGCGCGGCCCGCTCCGCCTCCGCGCGCCTCAGGTCGGTGTCCTCTCGCACGACGCCGCCGACGCCGATCGGCTCGCCGCGCTCGTCGCGAACCGGGAACTTGACCGTGAAGAAATAGTAATTCTGGCTGCCGTAGTCCAGGACCTCTTCGTACTGCATCGCCCGCCCGCTCGCGAGCACCTCGCGTTCCTTCGCCACGATCATCTCGGTCACGCCGGGCGGCGTGGCGCCGAACTCATGCTCGTCCTTGCCGAGAAACTCGATGACGTGCCGCCCGAGAGCGCGCGCATAATGGCGGTTGAGGAACACGTAGCGCCCCTCCGCGTCCTTGATGAACATGACGTTCGGCGAGTTGTCCACGAGCTGCAGGAGCATCTGATAGCGCTCGTGCAGTTGGCGCTCTCTCTGCCGCGGAGCGTCGCCTTCATCCACGATGGCCGCGATCTCTCGTACGTCGCCTCGCTCGTCGCGCAGCACGGCGTAGGTCCACCGGCAGGTGATCGCGTCTCCCTCTCTCGTCCTGCCCGCCCTCGTGGTCGTCGCGAAGAGGCTCTCGCCAGGGTCGTAATTGAACGCCCGCACCTCCTCGGGCGACACCGGATCCGCGGCCACGAGGTCGGAGAGCCGGCGGCCCACGGCCTCGCCCTCGCTCCAGCCGAAGAGGCACCCGGCGGCGTCGTTCCAGCGCGTCACGGTGCCATCCAGGCGCCAGTGGATCAGCGCCGGCACCTGCGTGGCGCCCCGCGCGAACGGAGGGTCGAGGTACACGGCTGCCGCGCTGACCAACCCCCTTTCGCGCCCGAGCTCGCCGCGCCGACTGGCCAGCTCATTCTCCAGCTCCTCGACGCGCGCGCGCAGCGCCCCGCACTCTGCTTTGTAGTCAATGCCGTCGTCGATATGCACGGACATCCCACCCGGCGCGGGGATCCCGTCGAGCTGGCGATGCCCGCCCGCCGTGCTCCCTGCATCCGAGTCGTGGTCCCCTCCGGACGCCCCGTCCCCGTCCGCGTCCGCGTCCGCGCGCCCGCACGGTGCGGATGTCCGCTCGCCC
>JAICEP010000349.1 GCA_025924095.1 Sorangium sp. | reverse complement strand
GTCGCTCCCGCAGGCCGGCGCCGCCGCGCCGTCGCCCCTGCTGGCGAGCGCCGCGGTTGCCCTCCCCGCGCCCGCCGCGCCTGCGCCGGCGGGCGACGCCGCATCCGCGCCTCCGCCGGCGGGCGACGCGGCGTCCCTGTCGCCGGCGAGCGCCGCTGAGCCTTCCCCCCCGCTCGCCGGCGCCGCGCCCGCGCCCACCGGCGCCGCGCCTCTGCCGGGCGGCGGGGCCGCGCTGCCGAGCTGCGACGAGGAGCCCCTCGACGAGCTGAAGGGCCTCATCGAGCGGATGCCCAGGGAGAGCGATCTCCGGCGCGCCCTCGCCACGATCGTCGACGGCACGGTCCGGGACCTGCGCGAGGCCAACATCCGGCTGGAGCGCTGGTTCAACGACGCCATGGACCGGGCCGCCGGGCGGTACAAGCGCCGCACGCAGCTCCTCATCAGCGCGACGGCGCTCGTCCTGTGCATCGGGTTCAACGCCGACAGCATCAAGCTCGCGAGCGCCCTCTCGCGCGACGCCGTGGTCCGCGCCGCCATGATCACGGCGGCGCAGGAGATGGCGAAATCGGCGCCCCGCGCCGCCCCGCACACCGGCGGCATGGACAAGGACGAGGACGTCATGGCCGCGCTCGCCCAGGGTGGAGGCGCGCACTCCCAGCTCACCGGGCTCGATCTCAAGATCACCTGGGGCGTGCAGGCCCCCGAGCAGACGAGCACCCCGGGGCTCTGGAAAGCGCTCTCGGCGATCCTCGGCCAGGGCCTTGTCGCCTGGATCCGCGGGGTGCTCGACCGGCTGCTGAGCCCTGGCATCCTCATCACCGCGGCCGCCGCCTCCCTCGGCGCGCCGTTCTGGTTCGACCTGCTCAACAAGCTCGTGAACCTCAGGACCGTCGGCAAGAGCCCCGAGCCCTACGAGCCCCCGAAGGGCGCCGGACCGGACAGCAGCGTGAACCGCTGACGCCGCACCGAGTCCATCGGCGCGGGCGGCGACGGCGCCCGCGCCGAGCGACGCGTAAACACCCGGTCGGGCGGGATACCGGGCCCGGGTGGCTGGGCCCAGCAGCGAGCGGGGTCAGGGGCACGTCGCCAAGTCGTCGTTGTCTATCAGGTCCGCTCGTGGAACGCCGGTCCGCTCACGGAGCTCTCTCGCTTCACAGGTGGGGAGCTTCGGGTTCGTTGTGATCGCGAGATAGAAGTGGATCCGCTCGAGCGAGGAAAGTCCATCGATGCGGGTGAGCTCCGGGTTGTTCGAGATGATGAGATCTTCGTCGATCACCTGGAGCGCAGAAAGTCCATCGACGGAAGTGAGCGCGGCGTTGTTCGAGATGGTGAGCTCTTGGTAGATCGTCTCGAGCGCCGAGAGCCCCTCGAGGCTCTCGAGCTTCGCGTTGTCGATGACGAAGAGGTTGGCGAGCTGACTCAGGCCTTCGAGGCCCTGCAAGCTCTCGAGCATCGGGTTGGACCGGAGCGCCACTTCGCCCGTGGCGGTCAGGTTGCGCAGCCCGCCGAGGCTCACCAGGGCGGAGTTGTCCTCGATCCGGATGCCGCCGGCGCGCACCGTCGTCAGATTCTCGAGTCCGTCCAGGTCAGCGAGGCGGTGGTTCGAATGGATGATGAGCGCGCCATCCACGGTCTTCAGGCCTTGAAGCCCCGTCACGCTCGCGAGCGCACCGTTGTTCATGATCGTCAAGCTCGCCGCGATGGATTCGAGCCGCTCGAGCCCCTCGAGCGTGGAGAGGTTGCGCGTGTACCGGATGGTGACCGTGCCCGTGACGTGCCGTAGACAGCCAAGGCGTTGCAGCCGAGTCACCTCTTCGCTGAGCATCAGGTCCCCCTGGACCTCCGAAATGAGCGGCAAGTCGTCGACATCGACCTGGTGCATCAAATCGAGCGAGCCCGAGAGGGGCCACGCCGTGGCGCAGTCCAGCTCCGCGGGCGCCCCCGCGCTCCCGCCCCCGCCGCTCGTGCCGCCCGAGCTCGCTGCCGCGCCGCCGTTGCCCGACCCAGCCGAGCCGAACATGCCACCCGTGCCGGAGCCCGTGCCGATGGTTCCGCCCGCGCCACTTCCTCCAACACCTCCTCCCGTCGCCGCGTCCCCGGAACCGTCGACCTCGGAGGCGCTTCCTCCTTCACTGTCGCCCGCGACGCCTGGATCGTCAGGAAGCGTCCTGCCGCAAGCCAATGGGCCTCCCGCTGCGACGAGCCCAGCCGCCGCAATCGACGCCCAGTACCCGACCCGCCTGCTGCACACCGGCATCATCGGACCTCCAGCACCCCACGCTGTAAGCGCATGGAGTCACATAATGTCATTTCGGATGCCCCCCTGTAAACGCATGGGGTCACGTAGTGTCATTTCGGAGGCTCTCCTGTAAACGTCCGGGCACACGTAGTGTCACTTCGGATGCCTTCCTGTAAACGGTCGTTCACACGTCGTGTCCTTCCGCCGGATGCCCGGCCGCCTCCCGCCCCTCACCGCTCGCCGCGGTCGAGCCACGCGCGCGCGTCCTTCTCCAGCAGCGGATCCCCGAGCCGCACCGACAGCTCCAGCAGGTCCTCGACCTCGCGCCGCGCCAGCGCGTCGTTGCGCGCGTTCTTCAGCAGCATCGCCGCCGCCCAGCGGCCCTGCAGCACGTCGCGCCAGTAGCCCTGCTCCTCCGCCCGCGCGACGAGCTCCTTCAGCCGCTCGCGCGCGTCCCCCGCCCCCTCCACCCCGTCCAGGTACGCGAGGAACATCCGGTTCGAGGCCGCCACCCGGTCGTACCCCGCCTCGTCCGCCCGCTGCAGCGACTCCGCGAACAGCGCCCGCGCCCGCGCGTGATCGCCCTGCCGGACGCACGCATAGCCCAGGTTGTGCAGGTTCACGACCCCGTCGAAGCGGAGCCCGAGCGCCCGATCCAGCTCGAGCGCGCGCTCGCTCGCCCGCACCGCGGCCCGGAAATCCCCCGCGTAGAGCTCGACCATCGCGAGCAGCTTCGCCCGCACGGCCTCCACGCCCAGGTCCCCCGACGCCGAGGCGGCCTCCGAGCGCGACAGCGCCTCCATCGCGCCGGCCCGATCGCCCGACGTGGCCCGCGCCAGGGCCACCGACAGCAGCCCCCGCAGATCCTCGATCGGCCCGAGCGCGTCGAGGTCGAGCGCCGCGCGCCGCGCGCGCGCGAACTGCCCCTGCAGGCACGAGACCTCCACGTCCACCATCAGCGCCTCGCGCAGGAGCTCGCGGCGCCCGACCGCCATCTCGACGACGTCGTCGAGCAGGTCGTGCGACAGCCGGAACAGGTTCGTCGCCCCGAGCGCGCGCGCGAGCTCGATGCGCGCCTTCACCCGGAGCTCGAGCGACGCGCCCGCGTCCACGCGCGTCAGGATCCGGTCCGACACCGCCGCGAGCGACGGCGCGCGCCGCCCGTGGCCGACCGCCCTCGAGAGGATCGCCACCCACCCGCCGAGCTCACCCGGGTCGCGCCGCGCGACGTCCGCCAGCTCGAACGCCCGCGTCATCGCGGCGATCGCCCCGTCGAACTGGCCCACGCGCGCGCGCACCCCCGCCGCGCGCGCGAGGTGCCCCGCCGCGCCGTCGGCGTTCCCGAGCGCGAGCGCCTCGTCCGCCGCGCGGCCGAGGTGCCGGTCGACCAGCGCGAGCGCCGCCGGATCGTCCCCGCCCACGCGCTCCAGCCACTCGGCCGCGAGCCCGTGGCCGAGCGCCCGATCCGCGTCCGTCAGCATCTCGTACGCCGCGTCCCGCACGAGCGCGTGGCGGAACGCGAGCTCCACCTCCCCCCGCAGCATCGACTCGGGCCGCGGCTCGAGCAGCTCGCGCTTCTCCAGCGTGAGCAGCCACGACTCCAGCTGCGGCACCTGCCCGCCCCCGCCGAGCAGCGCCTCGAGCCCCCCTCGCCAGAACACCTCGCCCATCACCGCCCCGGCGCGCAGCACCCGCCGCGCCTCGGGCTCGAGCGCCGCGATCCGCGACTGCATCATCGCGAGCACCGTCTCCGGCACCTCCCCCGCCCGCCGCTCCACCGTCGCGCGCACGAGCTCCTCGAGGAAGAACGCGTTGCCCGCCGACCTGTCGATCAGCGCCGCGAGCTCGGCCGCCGGGAGGTCGTCGCCGAGCACCTCCCGCACGATCCGCTCGCACGCGCGGCGCGACAGCTCCCCGAGCCGCATCTCGGTCGCCTCGCGCTCCTCCCACAGGTCCGGGAACGCCTCGCGCACCCCGGGGCGCGCCAGCGCCAGCACCATCAGCGGCTGGTGCCGCAGGTGCCGGAGCGCCGCGTCGATGGTGTCCACCGTGCCGCGGTCGCTCCAGTGCACGTCGTCCAGCACGATCAGCACCGGCTGCGCGTCGCTCTCGGCCCGCAGGAGGTCGAGGAACGCCCGCCGCGTCTGCTCCTCCAGGACCGCGCGGTCCTGCCGGGCCGCCCGCAGCGCCGAGCTCTCCGGGAACGGCGCCTCGCAGAGCTCGCCGAGCAGCTCGGTGACCCGCTCCCGCGCGGCGGCGCCGACGTGCCGCGCGACCCGCGCCGCGAGCTTCTCCCGCCGCGCCTCGATCAGCTCGTCGCCGAGCAGGCCCGCCTCGCGCCGCACGAGCTGCGCGAGCAGCCCGAGCGCCGCCCCGCCGCGCATCGGATCGCCGTGCGCGCGCCACACGGCGACCGGCTCGCTGCGCGCCCCGACGCGCCGGATCAGCTCGTTGCCGAGGCGCGACTTGCCGACGCCGGCGCCGGCCGTGACCAGCACGACGCGCGCGACCCCCTCGGTGGCGCACTCGTCGAGCAGGTCCTCGAGCGCCCGGAGCTCCCGCTCGCGCCCCACGCACGGCGTCGCCTTCCCGAGCACCTTGCGCCCGCCGTCCTCGGGCTCGCGCGCGCCGAGCAGCGTGGGGCCCTGGCTGCCCGCGGCGATCTCGAAGCGGTCGCCGAGGAGCGCGGCCGTCATCCGGTCGATGAGCACCGGCCGGCCCGACGACGGATCGTCCGTGGCGTGGCGGACGCGCGCGTCGAGCAGCGCGCCGGCGCGGTCGATGACCTGCCCCACCGCCTGCGTCCCGGCGATGACGTCCCAGCCGGTCGCCAGCGCCACCCACGCCCCGGGCAGGAGCGCGTGGATCGAGAGGGCGCAGCGGGCGGCGTTGCCGGCGAGGTCGGTCGGCGAGCCCGCGCCGGCGACGACCGCGGCGACCGAGCCGTCGGCGAGCACCTCCAGGACCGCGCCGTGCGACTGCGCGGCCTGCCGGACCTCGTGGAACGGCGTGGTCGGCGGCGGCGCCGGCCGGGGCTTCACCAGCGGCATCGGCGCGAGCAGGTCGGCGGGCAGCGCCTCCTTGCTGCCGGACACGACGGTGGCGTGGTGGCCCGACAGCATCGTGTCGTTGATCCGCGGCGGCGGGCTGAAGAGCCCCTGCGGGCGGCCCGACGGCGGGCCGCGCTTGCCGGCGCTCATCTCGGCCGCGAGGACGACGCTGACGAGCCGCCGCTCGCTCTTCGTCAGCGCGGGGGTCGGCAGGCCGTTGCCTGTCGACATGTTGCCCTCGACGACGCTCAGCATCCGGAGCTCGGCGGCGACCTCGCCCGCGTCTCCGGGCCGCTCCGCGGGGTTCTTCGCGAGCAGCCGGGTCACGAGCAGATCGAGCGGCGGCGGGATGTTCGGGCAGAAGGTGCTCGGGCGCGGCGCGGCCTCGAAGAGCACCTTGGCGAGGACGGACAGCGGGTGCTGGGCGACGAACGGCGAGCGCCCGGTGAGGCACTCGAACAGGAGGCACCCGATCGAGTAGAGGTCGGCGCGCGCGTCGACGTCGAGGTCGCCGCGGACCCGCTCCGGCGCCATGTAAGCGGGCGTCCCGATCGCCGCGCCGGTGAGGGTGAGCTCGTAGGTCGCGTCGGCCTGGCGTGCGATGCCGAAGTCGATGAGCTTCGCGCTCCCGATGTCGCCGCGGGGCAGGAACACGTTGGTCGGCTTGAGGTCGCGGTGCACGATGCCGCGCGCGTGGACGGCGGCGAGCGCCTCGGCGACGCGGCCGACGAGCATCAGGCTCGGCTCGATCCCGAGCGGCCCGCGCGACAGCCGCGCGCCGAGGTCCTCGCCCTCGAGCCATTCCATGGCGAGGTAGTAGAGCCCGTCGGCCGTGACGCCGTGGTCGATGTAGCGAGCGACGGCGGGGTGCTCGAGCTCGGCGAGCAGGCGCGCTTCCCGCTGGAAGCGCACGACGTGCTCCCTGCCCTGGTTGAAGATCACCTTGAGCGCCACGGCCTGGCCGCTCTGCCGGTCGACCGCCCGCCACACCGCGCCCATCCCGCCGGAGCCCGCGAGGCGTTCCAGCTGGAAGCGGTTGGCGAGGACGTGACCTGAATGCATGGCGCAAGTATCGGGGTGCTGACCTTCGCGGTCCAGAGCGGCGTCACGCAGCTCTCGCCCTCCCCGTCCGTGGACACCCTTGCTGGATCTCGCGCCAGCGCGCCTGTCGGTCTCGCGTGGGTCCGAGTGGGCCCGGGCGCGACGGCGCGGCGCGCCGCCTGCGCCGCCGCGTCGGGGGCCTCAGCTGGCGAGGCGCTCGATCCGCGCGTCGACCTCTCGCTCGGCGTTCAGCCAGTCTTCAACGGGGTTGTTCCGGAAGCCGGCCCTCTCGGCATATCCGTAGGCCACCTTGGCGATCACGCGGTGCCGCTCCTCGCGCGACAGGCGCGAGGGCGGAGGCGCGGCCTTCGGGGCCTCGACGCGAGCCCGGCCGGCCGCGAGCGCCGGGGCCGGAGAGGGCCTCTCGACGGCGGCGGGGGCGGAGACCGCGCTCGGCGGCTGCGCCGACGTGGCCGGGGCAGCGAGCGGGCTCGGGACCTTGGTGGTCTTCGTGCGGGCCGGGGTCTTGCGCTTCGAGCTCATCTCGTCGTCTCTCCTTTCGGGTACACGGGTCGACTAACCCAGGTCCGCGCTCACGCACAAATTTTGAGCACGTAGTTCCTCGTCGCCCAATCGACGCCGGGCGACGCCCTGGCGGCGCCCGGCGACGCCCTGATGGCGCCCGGCGACGCCCTGATGGCGCCCGGTGACGACACCCTGGCGGCGCCCGGCGACGCCCGGTGACGCCCCGTCGGGATCTCCCTTCCACCAGAGCGTGGTTCGCTGTAGAGTGGATGTCGCTGACCGGGTGAGATCATCCGGCATGTGTCAGTCATCGTCTCTCGGTGGTCCTCGTCGCCGCTCGTCCGCCATCGTCCATCGTCGTTCCTGGTGGCTCATCGCTGGTCACCGCCTGCGCTGAGGACAGCACGGTAATGTAGATAACGGCAGATGCGGCGCCCGCCGTCTGCCCTCGAATTATCCACGAATCGAGGAGATGCGATGTGGAAGAATGCGCAGCCCCTTCCCGGCGCACGGAACACCTCCGCTGGCTCGGCGGCGGGATGACGCGGGTCCTCTGGCTCGAGGATGACAGCGAGGTGCGCGTCGTCGGCGCCTCGGAGCGCTGGGTGCGCGCGATGGAGCGGCTGCGCGAGCTCTCGGGGCACGAGCGCGCGCCGCTGCTCATCGCGGGCGAGCCGGGCACGGGCAAGGAGCTCTGCGCGCGCCTGCTGCACGCGGCGAGCCCGCGGGCGGGCGGGCCGTTCGTGGCGGTGAGCGCGGCGCGCCTCCCGGCCGAGCGCCTGCGGGAGGAGCTCTTCGGCGTGGGGGCGGGGCTGGCGGTGGGGGCCGGGGCCGGGCTGGGGGTGGGGGCCGGGCTGGGGGCCGGGGCCGACGGGCGGCATGCGGCGCGCCCGGGGCTGCTCGAGCTGGCCCAGGGGGGCACGCTGTTCCTCGACGAGCTCGGCGCGCTCCCGCTCGAGCTCCAGCCGCAGCTGCTGAGCGTGCTCGACGGTGAGCCGCTCTGCCGGAGCGTCGGCGGGGAGGCGCTTGTCGCGGACGTGCGCGTCATCGCCGCCACGAGCCGCGATCTCGCCGCGCGCGTCCTGGACCGCTCGTTCGACGAGCGTCTTCACGGGCGCGTCGGCGCGCTCGGGCTCGCGCTCCCGCCGCTGCGCGAGCGCGACGGCGACGTGCGCCGGCTGGCCGAGCACTTCCTGGAGCGCCAGTGCGCCGCGGCGGGGCTCCCGAGCGGCGGGATTTCCCCGCGCGCGCTCGCGCAGCTCGCGGCGTACCCCTGGCCGGGGAACGTCGGCGAGCTCCGGAGCGTCGTCGAGCGCGCGTTCCTCCTGGCGCACGGCGCGCCGCTCGATCTCGAGCACCTGCCGCCCGAGATCGGCGCGCCGCCGCC
>JAICEP010000348.1 GCA_025924095.1 Sorangium sp. | reverse complement strand
CGGCTCGGCGGAGGAGAGGGCGCCGTCGGCGGACGCGGACGCCTCGTCGGCGGGCATCTTCGCCGGCGCCTCGGAGGAAGCGCCGCTCGCGGCCGCGGCGGCCTTCTCGGCGTTCGGCCGGCGGCCGCGCGGCTTCTGCAGGAGCGACGGGGCCAGGTCGCCGTCGCCGCCCTCGTGCCAGCGCAGGTAGGCGACGGCGCGGCGGCACTCCTCGTAGGCCTTGGCGACCAGCGAGATCGATCGCGCGCGGCGATCGCTCGCGTCGGTGATCTTCGGCGCCGCCGACGAGCCCTTGCCGGGCTTCGCGGCGAGCGCGGCGAGGAGGCGCACGCCGAGATCCGCGGCGCGCTCGAGCTCCTCGTCCTCGACCGCCGTCTTCGCGCGGACCTTGTCCCAGGAGCTGCGGAACAGCTCGACCAGGGCGATGAGATCGCTCGCGAGATCCGTGTGGCCCTTGCCCTTGCGAATGTCGGCGATGCGCTGCTTGTCGAGCAGGTTCCTGTACGCGAGCGCCTCGGCCGCGACGAGGAGCCCCTCGCGCACGGCGCCGGCGTCGTCGGTGAGCTTCTTCGCGTCGAGCTCGCTCGCCGGCGTGCTGTAGAGCAGGTCGGAGTACCACGCCGCGAGGGCGTAGTCCTCGAGCTCGTCCAGCATCTCGATCGGGTGGTTCGGGAGATCGCGGACGATCTCGTCGCGGAGCTCGCGCAGGTGGGGCAGGGCGGAGAGCACGGAGCTCACGGCCCTGGGGACCTCGACGTAGACGGTCACGAGGTCGTCGGGGCCGAGCTCGAGGAGCTTCGGCTCAACACGGCCGTACGCCGCGAGCGCGGCGGCAGGCGAGGAAGGGAGAATGGGAGCGGGTGCTGCTTTCGGGGGTCGCGCCATACAGATGTCTCCAGCGGAGGGCGCGCACACTGCCAGACGAGAGCGCGAAGGGAAAGGGGGGCGTGCGACCGCGCGGGATCCGCCACGCCGCCGCGCTTCCGTAGGACGGGCCGCCAAGTCAAGCCTGGAGATCGCGATGGTGGCACATTCCGGTGATGCAATGGTTTTTCTCGCTGCCCGTCGCGGCGAGCCCGCTGGCGCGCGTTCGCGCCCTACGCGGCCGCGCGATCTCCTCCGGACGGCGGCCTGGCAGGAACAGGCTCGGCCGGGCGCTGCGCTCTGGTAGATTGCGGCCCGAGGAATCGAGACATCATGTACGCGATTGCGATCATCCGTTACCGGCGACCGCTCGACGAGGTGCTGAAGGTCGTCGACGACCACCGCGCTTATCTGAAGAGGCTGATGGAGCAGGGGCTGCTGCTCGCGTCAGGGCCGCTCGATCCACGTTCTGGCGGGGTGGTCCTGCTCCGGGTGCCGGACGAGGCGGTCGGGGCGACGCTGGATCAGATCCGGGACGGCGATCCTTTCACGAAGCACGGGCTGGCGCAGTACGAGCTCCTGCCCTGGGCGCCGGTGTTCGGGAAAGAGGAGCTCGACAGGGTCTTCTCCGCGAAGCCCTGAAGGCAGCGCCGCGCCGGGATCGCGCCGGCCCCCGCCGCGCCGCCCTGCGCGGGCCGCGCGCTACGGCGCGCCGAACGTCAGCACGCCCGCGTCGTCGGTCGTGTGGGTCCTGCCCGGCGTGACGCGGACCTCCAGGATCGCGCCCCGGGAGACGACGGCCACGTCGTAGCCGGCCTTCGGCTGGAGGCCGGTGATCACGTGCCTGCGCGTCGTGCCGGGCACCTGATACGACACGGGCCCCGGGGTCGCTCGCAGGTCCGAGCGGAAGAGGACGGCCCTGCCCGCCACCAGGGCGCCCTCGACGCCGGAGCCCTGGGCGCCCTCGATCCGCGCGGCCGCGTCCATCCTCGCGCCCGCGTCCGCGCCTTGCAGCACGTGGAGGAAGCGGACGTCCGCGGGGCCGGCCGGGTCCTCCACGACGAGGCGGTGGGTCGTCGGCTCCATCTGCGCCGCGTCGTCGACGTCCTCGACCGGCACGGCCGTCATGCGGGCGCTCAGCGGCAGGAGGCTCTGGACGAACAGCGTCTGCCCCTTCGGGGTCACGGCGCTGGCCGTCCGGCCCGAGAGCTGCGGCGCCGCGGTCGTCATCAGGTTGAACCGCTTGAACCGGCCGGCGGTGCGCGACGCCGCGCGGTCGTAGACGATCACGTGATCGGGCTCCAGCCAGACGACCGACCGGCTCGCGTGGACGATGTCGAGGGCGGCGTCCGATGGGGTCCACGCGTTCGGGCGGGTGTTGTACAGATCCGTCGCGATCCCCTCGGCGAACACGTAGCCTGCGCCCCGGCTCATGCGCGCGGTCGGATCGCCGGCGGCGCGCCCCTCGCGCCACTGGCCGCCTCGCGGGGCGAGCTCCTTCTCGAACCAGCGCAGCCGCGACGGCTGGTCGTTCTGCAGGGAGAGCGTGTTGTGGTAGTCGACCGTCGTCCCGATGAGGTTGTTCGAGTAACTCGTGTGCTCCTTGGTCAGCCACTCTCCCTTCCGGTAGAGCTCGATCTGATTGCAGTCGCCGAGCTGGTGGTTGATGGTGACCCAGCCGCACCGCCAGGTGAACCACGTCGCGCTCTTCGTCCAGTCCGAGCGCGCGAGGACGGCGCCGCGGCCCGGCGCCCGCTCGAAGAAGGCGGTGGGCATCGCGGGCCGAGGATCCGCCGGGAGGGGCGCGGCCGGGTCGAAGAGCATGAAGCTCAGGATGGCCCGGCTCGGGGCCGGCGAGCCCCAGACCTTGGACGTGCGCGCATAGAGCGCTGGCGCGCCGCCCTCGATCGCGTTGGCCACGATCCAGCGCGCCTTCTTCAAGCGCGCGGTGTTGCCCGTGAGGTGGTCGTAGACGCCCAGCGAGCCGAACACCTCGGCGAAGCGCGGCTCGACCCAGAGCCGCAACGTGTCGCCGTAGTTCGCCGCCTCGTAGACCGGTCCGAGGTCGGGCATCGACGGGTAGGTGACCGGGCCCGGCGCGATCGAGTGCAGGAATCCGTCCGTGAACCGGTCCCAGTACCCGCTGCCCAGCAGGCCGATCGGAGGGCCTGAGAGGGCGCGGGTGCCGTAGCCGGCCGTGTGGAGCCCGAGGAGCGCCTGGTGGAGGCTCGCGAGGCCCCCGCCGTAGAGAAAGCCCTCCACGGGCAGGCCGCCGCTGGCCACGCCGAGGCCGTCGGACGAGACCCCGAGGTGCTTGGCCGCGATCTCGGGGGCCTCGAAGACGGCGAAGGCCTGGTAGAGCCAGGCGCCGGTCGCGTCGGCGCGGTAGCTGCGCAGCGTGTTGCCGAGCGCCTCGGGCGGGGCGCTCGGATCGAGCGGGCGGTCGTCCGCCTCGTCCATCGCGAGCGACATCAGCGTGACCTGGCGCAGGTGGCCGAGATAGAAGTTGTTCGCCGCCCACCGCAGCTGGAGCCGATCGCGGAGCAGCGCCGGATCGTTCATGACGCCGACCGGGTGGGGGTGCTCGTTGCCCGCCGTGGCGGCGTGGAGGTTGTCGTCAGCCCACCTGAGGAAGACCTGCCGTATCTTGGCCTTGTCCCCGGCGGTGAGCAGGGGGCGGCCGCCCGCGTCGGTCGCGCCGTAGATCCAGTCCACCGTCAGCGGGAACCCTTCACCCCACCAGCGCGAGCGGTCGCCGGTCGCGAACCCCGGGGCGCGGAAGGGCTTGCCGGCGGCTCGCCCCTTGCTCGCCTCCTCGATGGCGTACATCAGCAGGTTGCGCGCCCTGACGGCGTGCACCGGACGGGCGGCGACGTCCGGATCGATGAGCGACATGAAGGCGAAGAACTCCGCATACGCCTCGGTCGGGTATTGCACGTAGGCGTTTGTGCCGCCGTCCGGCCACGCCGGGTTCGGCCGACCGTTCGGGTAGAAGCGGCCCTCGTAACATGCGATCGCGCCCTGGAGCGCGGGCAGCAGGGCCTCCTTGTACATGCGGTTGCGGCTGTCGGCCGCCCACCCGCGCAGCCTGGGGAGGTGGTCTTTCGTGAGCCAGAGTCGCGGGTGACCGGCGACGGGCGCCGCCTCGGCGCGCGCCGCGCCGCCGACAAGGCACAGAGAGAGCACCGCGGCGGTGAGAATGTGGTGAATCGGTCGCATGCGCTCCTCGGTGTTGCTCGGCGCGAACCGCCGCGCCGGCCAGCGTTGATCAACACCGAACAGCACGCGTCATGCCGGGTACAAGCGTGCACGCCGCGCGTCACCCGGAAAGACGGCGCGCGACGCGAATCCGTCGCACATCGGAGCGGATCTGCCGCTATGCCACGAGACGATGGGAGCGCTTTTTGTAGATGGCGCTGGGGGGCTCGCCGTCGAGCACGACGCCGGGCCGGTGCCGGCGCCAGCGCCCTCCGCTTCAGGCGGCGACCCGGCCGCCTTCCCCGAACGCCGCCCGCGCGAGCAGCCGCCGCAGCGCCTCCGCGCTCTCCTCCCAGGACGGGGGCGCCGCGTCGGCGAACGCGCCGTCGTCCCAGGTCCGCGCGAGCGCGTCGCGGAGCGCCCGGGCGAGCGCTCCGGCGTCGCGCGGCGGGACGAGCAATCCGGTGCACCCCGGCGTCACCACGTCCGGGATGCCCCCCACGCGCGTCGCCACCACGGGCCGCGCGGCCGCGAGCGCCTCGAGCACCACGTTCGGGGTGCCCTCCGCCCAGCTCGGGAGCGCCAGCAGATCCGTCGCGGCGAGGTGGCGGGCAACCTGGGAGAGCGGCCGCGCCCCGACCGCGAGGATCCGGCCGCGCCCGTCGCGCAGATCCGCCGGCCCGCGCTCGCGCCGCAGCGCGGCCTGCTCGACCGCCTCCCGCTCCGGGCCGTCGCCGACGACCACGAGGTGGACCGGCTCGCCTCCGTCGCAGCCGTCCCTGCCGAGCGCCTCGAATGCGCGCAGCAGCTCGTGGATGCCCTTCTCCCGGCTGACGTTCCCGACGAACGTCACGACGCGCCCGTGCTCCGGGAGCCCGAGCTCGCGCCGGGCGGCGCCCCGGTCGGCCGGGTGGAAGAGCGCGCGGTCGACCCCGTTGCGGACGAGGACCGCGCGCGCCTTCGGGGCGCCGAGCGCCACGAGCGCCTCGACCATCGGCCGGCTCACGCCGATGGCGTACGCGGCGGACCGGAGCGCGCTGGCGACGAGCGGGCGCACCGAGCGCCAGCGGGCGACGACGTTCACGTCCGTTCCATGGGCCTTCACCACATAGGGGAGGCCGAGCATCCGGGCGAGCAGCGCCGCGGCGCAGGCGTCGGGGTAGAGCCACGCCCCCAGCACAACGTCGAACCGCCCGCGGAGCCCCGGGACGTGCGGCAGGAGCCCCGCCAGGTAAAGCGGCGCGTTCACGGGCGCCAGCACGCGGCCCGCCCCCGGGAGGTACGGCGCGCGCGGGTGCACCACCGAGACGCCGTCGATCTCGTCGCGCTCAGGCACCGCCGTCAGGCGGCCCGGACGCGTGCGCTCGCCCAGGAGCGATACGCCCGGGTGGTACGGGATCGCCGCGAGCACCTCCACCACGCAGCGCCGCGACAGCGCCGCGAGCTGCTGCCGCTGGAACGCGCACGACAGCGGCTCAACCCGGTTCGGAAAGATGCGCGTCACCCAGAGAACGCGCAGCGACCTCGACCTGACTTCCTCCCCCACGCCCGCTTCCGCGCCAGACTTCATGATGTAATATATATTGCATATTACGCTTCCGCCCTCAGCGGGGCAGGGGAGGACTCCGAGGTACGTGCCGCCCTGCCTGCGCACGTCCACACCGCGAGAGCGCGCCCCGCGCCGCGGCCGCGACCTGTCGAGGCCAGATTTGTAATGTTGCAAACATCGACGAACGTGGGACGCTCCGGGCGCCGGGCGTGCTGCCGGGGAGGGGCGGGCGGCCGATTCGGGTCGCTCCGCGCCGCGGGGCCTGCCGCTCGACAGCGAGGGGGCGCGTGTTCTCGTTCGTCTTGCCGATGTGGGACTCCGACGTGACGGCGCGGGCTGCGGTGGAGCAGAGCGTGGCGTCGAACGTCGGGGACGTGGGCTCCGGCGCGCTGATGGCGGGCGTCGGGGGCTCGGTCGAGGGCGCGCTGCGCGGCGAGAGCTCGCGCTACGGATTCAGCGTCGACGGGAGCTACGAGCGGGTCTTTCAGATCTCGCTCGACGCGGCGCGAGCCTCGCCGTCCGACAGCGCCTCGGCGCGCCTCGGCGGCGGAGCGGGCTGGGCGCTCTCGCCGCGCGCAGATCTCTCGATGGCGACGGCAGGCTACCTCGCGACCCGCCTCGGCGTGCGCGCCGCCGATGCGCTCGCCACGCGCGATCCGTTCCTGTCCGGCAATCGCCTGCAATACACGCTCTCCGGCGGACCGACCCTGTCGATCACCACGTCGCGGCGATCCGCTGTGCGCCTCGACGTCGGGTACGAGCAGGCGGGCGCGCTCTCGGCCGACGACCCCGCCGCGGTCGGGATCGACGCGCACACGGGGCGCGCCCAGGTGAGCACAGCGATCGAGCTCGGCGCGCTCGACACGCTGACACCCGAGCTCCGGTACGAGCTCACCCAGTACCACCACGCGCTGCTCGACACCGAGCTCACGCGCGGCGAGGCCCGCGTCCACGCCGGCGTCGCGCTCCTCTCCGCGTCTCACGAGCTCACGCGGAACGCCTCGACGCGCATCGAAGGCGGCGTGACCGTCGCGAGCCCGCCGCCCGTGCTGTCGTCGCGCGACGCGGTGGTCGCGCCGACGGCGCGTGTCGGGCTCACCTACGTGCAGGAGCGCTACCGGCTGACAGCGGGTTATGCCTATGCCTACACGTCGCTCGGGCCGAGGATCGGATTCGGTCACGAGCACGAGGCGTCCCTCGCAGCGAGCTTCCGGCCCGCGCGGGGCGGCGCGACCCGCGACCTCATCGTGACCGGCGTCGCCCGCTTCTCGACCGGCAGCGCCCCGGTCGCCGCGAATCCGCCGCTCCACCTCGCCCCCGGCGCGCCGGCGCCCTCCAGGGAAGGGTCGCTGTCCACGACGACGGCGCTCGCCGGCGCGGAGATCGCCTACCCCCTGGCGCGCGGGATCGCGCTGCGCGGCGGCGTCGATCTGGAGTACGTGCGCGCCACGCTCGACCCGGCCCCGAGCGCCGGCGAGGCCGGCGGCTCGCTGAGGAGCATCGTCATGGCCGGGATCTCGGGGACGCTGTCGACGGATCGCCACCGGACGGTGCGCCGCGATCCCGACAGCGCAGGGGACGACGAGCGCCGCACCGCGATGATCCAGGGGATGCCGTCCGGCCGCTGGCAGCCGCCCGAGCCGGGCCGAGAGCGCGACGACCGCGACGGCGCCCCCGGCGAGACCCCGGGCGAGACGCCGCCCGCGCGCGCCGGTGAATCCGGCACGCCCGCGACGCGCGAAGCGCGATAAGCCGCCTCGACACGCCGACACGCTTCGGCACCCCCGACCCCAGCGTGCTCCCGGCCCGGAGCGACGCGCCCGCCGCGCGGCGGATCCGCCAGAGCCCTTAGCGCGCACCCTGGACGCGACGTATGCAGTCCGTCGACGGTGTTCTTCCGTCGCAACCCCTCTCGACTGCCTGTACATCACCAGCGCAATCGATCGCGATGAGGTCAATTGCGCCGCGCTCAGCTTCGCGCGGGGCGGCTCAGTCCGCCGCCGATGAACGAGATTCGTCGGAGGCATCTGGCGATCTGCCCCGGTCTGCTCTAATGTGGGCTCAACTACAACCGTGTGTGCCCCGCCGGAGGCGATGCGCTGTGACGCGCGACCGCCCGGGGCCGACGAGAGTGGAGGGACGATGCTGGAGCTGTTCCGGTCGCCGCGCCGGGCCATGGTGTGGTTTGTCGAGGCCAGCCTGCTCTCGCTTCTGGTGTGTTGCGCGCCGGGCGTGCTCGTGGGCTGGGAGCACGCGCTCGACGGAGCGCGCTTCGGGCAGACGTTGAGCATCTCGCTCGTCGCGCTGACGTCGCTCTACTATCACGGCCTCTATGGGCCCGAGCCGCCCAGGGCACGCGCGCTGTTCCTGACGACGTTCCGGGCGCTCGGCCTGGCGGCGGCGGTGCTGTGGCTCGCGTTCTGGCTCGTGCCGGACGCGGAGGTCGGCGATCGGGTGCTCCTGACCTCGCTCGGGGCGGCGGCGATCGTGCTCCCGGGGTGGCGCGCGGCGTGAAATCGGGTGCTGAGCAGCTAGAGCTTCTCCATGGTGGCGGTGGTGCTGGGGTGGGGCGAGCTCGCCCGCGCCTGCGCGGCCCTCATCCGGAAGGACGGAGACGTCCTCGGGCTGCGCCTCGCCGGCCGGGTGG
>JAICEP010000347.1 GCA_025924095.1 Sorangium sp. | reverse complement strand
GTCAGCACCATCATCATCGACTTGCCCAAGAAGAAGCGCCAGACGAGAAAATCGCATCAGGATTGAAGTCAGAATCGCCGAACATGGAGCTCCGTCCCCTGATGGTCACGAGGACAACCCTGCGCGCTCGATCGATGCTCGTCGGGTCTGCGCTCGTGCTCACGCTCGCGGGAGCGTGCTCGGAGCCGGCGCCATTCAATCCGGGGCCCGGTGGCGGCGGCGGCGGCAGCGGCGGCAGCGGAGGTGGCACCGGAGGCGCGCCGTTCTGCAGCGGCGGCGAGGAGCAGCCTTGCTATCCCGGCCCGGCGGACACCGAGGGCGTCGGAGTGTGCGTGGCGGGCGTGCGGAGGTGCCAGCCGGACGGCCAGAGCTTCGGCGAGTGCGAGGGCGCCGTCGTCCCGGGGCCGGAGGACTGCAGCACCACCCTGGACGACGACTGCGACGGCGAGACGAACGAGCCCGACGCGGGGTGCGTGTGCTCCCCGGGTCAGATCGAGACCTGTTACAGCGGCCCCGAGGGGACGAACGGCGTCGGGCTCTGCGCGGCGGGGCTGCGAATGTGCGACATCTCGGGGACGTCGTGGCGGCCGTGCGACGGCCAGGTCACCCCGGCGAGCGAGACGTGCGCGGACGACACCGACGAGGACTGCGACGGCTTCGCCTGCAGCGCGCCGCTCTGGTCCGCCCTCTACGGCGATTCGAACATCCAGAGCGCGACGAGCGTCGGCGTCGACGCGAACGGGAACATCTATATCGGCGGCACCTTCTCGGGGACCATCCACCTGGGCGGTGAGACCCTGGTGGCCATCGGCACCGCCGACGTGTACGTCGCGAGCTTCGACGCGACCGGAGCCCACCGCTGGAGCGCGAGGTTCGGCGGCAGCGGCGCCGAGACGCTCAACGCGCTCGCGGTGACGCCCGACGGCAACCTCGTGTTCGGCGGGACGTTCTACGGATCGTTCACGTTCGGCAGCGCTACGCTGAGCAGCGTCAACGCGCTCGACAGCTTCGTGGCCACGCTGGGCGGAGACGGCACCCCCGGCTGGGCACGCCAGATCGGAAACAGCGCGGATCAGACGCTGCGCTCCATCGCGGTGGACACGGCCGGGAACATCGTGATCGCCGGCTACTTCAGCGGGTCGCTGCTCTGCTCGACGGGGCCCGTCCCGGTCTGCGTCGACAGCGCAGGCGGCACCGATATCTTCGTGCGGAAGTACGATCCGCTCGGGGCCGTCCTGTGGACCAGGATCTACGGAGACACCTCGAACCAGTTCGCCACCAGCGTGGCCGTCGACGCCGAGGGCAGCGTGTTCATCACCGGCCGGTACAACGGCACGCTGATCGTCGGGACCCGGCAAGCGAGAAACACCGGGCTCGGGCCGAACCTGTTCGTCCTCAAGCTCGACAGCGGTGGGCTCGGCGTCTGGCTCTCGGACTACGGGGACACGGCCTCGCAGGCAGGCACCGGGATCGCCACCGCCCCGTCCGGCGCGGTGCTCGTGACGGGGACGTACGCGGGCGAGCTCGACTTCGGCGCTGAAAACCGGATCCGTGCCAACGGCGTACCGACAGCGTTCGTTGTGTCGCTCGACCCGAGCGGCACGCCTGTATGGGCGCGGTCGTTCGTCGGTGATGGCTCGCAGGAGAGCACGGCGGTCGTCGCGGACGCAGAGGGCAACGCGGTGGTGACCGGCGCGGCGCAGGGCGTGATCGCCCTCGGCGACGAGGCGCTCCCGAACGGCGGCGGCTTCGACGCCTTCATCGCGAAGCTCGACCCGCAGGGCAAGACCGTCTGGGGGAAGGTGCTCGGCGCCGCCGGCAACCAGAAGTCGAACGCAGCGGCCATCTCGCCCGGGACCGGCACCATCGTGCTCTGCGGTACGGCCGAGGGGAGGATCGACTTCGGCCTCGGCGAGCACGAGGCGAACGGCACCGACGCGTTCGCCGCGAGCCTGTCGCCGTAGCCGCCGTGAACACGAGCGGCACCGACGCGTTCGCCGCGAGCCTGTCGCCGTAGCCGCCACGGACGCCGCGGGTGCGCGCCGCGGCCCACGTCACGCGGCGCCGCGAGCGCCCGCAGGGACGAGGTCGACGCGCCCGAGCTCCTCGTTCGTCGACGCGATGGCGGCGCGGATCGGCTCGCCGATGCCGTAGCGACGGGTCGCGCCGATCAGCGCCTGGGCGGCGGCGTCGAGCCGATAAGGGCCGTCCGGCAGCGCCTCCAGCGCGATCGTGCCCGTCGCGCCGGACTCGAGCATCTGGACGACGAGGCCGAACGGCTTGATGGACACGATGTTGCCCTCGATCTCCTCGCCGATCCGGGCGGCGAACAGGCGCGCCACGAGCATGCGGTGCCGCTCGGTCTCGGCCTTGCCAGCGCTGCGCGCCCGCGCGTTCAGGTGGTGGGCGAGCGACGCGAGCACCTCGGAGTCCGCGCGCGGATCGCGGTGGCCCTGGAGGTAGCGCTTGACCACGCGATGCACCGCGAGGTCGGCATAGCGGCGGATCGGGGAGGTGAAGTGCAGGTACAGCGGGGCGCCCAGGCCGAAATGCAGGCCCGGGACGGCCGTGTAGCGCGCCGGGCCGAGCGCCTTGCCGAGCACGGTGCGGATGGCGGGCGCGAGCTCCGAGCCCCGGAACTGCGCCTCGAACGCCGCGAGGCCGAAGGGGCTCAGGCGCGGGCCGAACCCGGCCTCGACGCCGAAGTTGTGCGCGAAGTGCTCGAGCGTCCGGACGCGCTCCTCGGTGGGCTCGTCGTGGACGCGAAAGACGCAGGGGAGGCCGCGCGCCACGAGCCAGCTGGCCACGGCCTCGTTCGCCGCCACCATCAGCCGCTCGATGAGGCGGTGCGCGCCCGTGTCGGCGCGCGGCGAGACGCCGGTCGGCTCGCGCGTCTCGGCGTCCAGCGTCACATAGGCCTCCTCGCGGTCGAGCTCGACCCCGCCGCGCGCCGCGCGCACCGTCGACAGCCGCGCGGCCGCGGTGCGGAGCCAGCGCACGACCGGGCGGGCCGCCTCGGGGATGACGGCGGAGCGGCCCGTCGTCAGGAACTCCTCGACGGCATCGTACGAGAGGCGGGCGTGCGAGCGGATCACGCTCTCGTGAAGGTCGATCGAGGTGACGCCGCCCTCGGGATCGACGCGCAGCTCGATCGTGACCGCGAGCCGATCGACCCCCGGGAGCAGGCTCGCTCCCTCGCTGGAGATCGCGTCGGGGAGCATCGGGATGACGCGGCCAGCCAGGTAGACGCTCGTGCCCCGGGCGCGGGCCTCGAGATCGAGCGGCGAGCCCTCCGGGACGAACGCGTCCACGTCGGCGATCGAGACGAAGACGCGGAGCGCCCCGTCGGGCCCGGCCGGCAGCACGGAGACGGCGTCGTCGATGTCCGTGGTGACGGGCGCGTCGATCGTGACCGTGATGAGCTCGCGCAGGTCGCGGCGACCGCGCGCGAGCTCACGCTCGACCGACGTCGCTGCCACCATCGCGCGCGACGCCTCGACGACCTCGCCCGGGAACACGGCGCGCACGCCGTTGCGGGCGAGGCAGCGCTCGATGCCGAGATCGGCGCCCGGCGCGACGACCCGCGCCGGGACGACCGTCGCGCCCTCGATGAGGGCGACCACCGACGTGCCCTCGGCGAGGTCGTCGGCGGTGCCCGGCTTGAACGGCCAGTCCGTGTTGGAGACGAGGCGATCCACCCGGAGGTGCGGCCGCTTCGCGTGCGAGACGACCGTCCCGAAGAGCTCGGCGCGATCGCGATGGACGAGCGCGAGCTGCGACGCGCCGTAGCGACCCGGCTCCGCCTCCACGACCACCGCGTCCACGACGTCGCCGTCGAGGAACGGGTTCAGATCGGGCGGCGTGATGAAGGCGGTCGCCGGGGCCAGGGCAGCCCCGCCCGGCCTGCCCGGCGCACCGCCCTTCTCCGGAGAGGCCTCGATGTTCAGGAACCCGAAGCCGCGTGGGTTGACCGAGATGCGTCCACGAACCAGTGCGTGCATGGGCGCGGAAGGTACGCCAGGTTCCGGCGTTTTCGAGCGCAGTCTGTCCGGCGAGCCGCCCCAGCCGCCTCATCGGTGCTCGGTGCTCACGAATTACCGCGGAGCGGTAATCAGAGGTGGCGCGATCCCAGGACACCGCGATGCGCACACATCGGAACACCGACTCGGGCTCAGGGAGCTTCGCCCCGCGCCGCGGAGAGGCGATGTGCCCCAGCTCGACGGTCACCGCGAGTCCACGCTGCGGAAAGGTGGGTGATTCGCGGCAGCAAAGTGCGTCCACCAACGTTCCGCTCCTCGGGTTCGGCTTATACTCGGCACATCGTGGAAGAATCAGGGGACATCATCGAGCTTGCGCGTGTGATGCCTCGGGACCGCTTCGTCCGCAGGGTGACGAGCCTGCTTCTCGTGGTGTCCGAGGCGGGTCCGGACAGCCAGCCATTTGCCTTCCGGACCGTCGCCGCCTCGCCGGCGGCGCACCGGAAGCCGCCGCCTCCGCCCGGTCCGACCAGCGAGGTGTTCGAGGTCGTCAAGGCGAAGGGCAATCCCTATCCCGATCAGATCTCGGTGGGCCGCACGCGCAATTGCGACGTGGTGCTGCGCCACCCGTCGGTGTCGAAGCTGCACGCGCACTTCCGGCGGCTGGATGCGCAGGGGCAGCTCGTGCTCATCGACAACGGCTCACAGAACGGTACCCGCGTGAACGGCGCGCTGCTCTCCGAGAACGAGCCGCAGGAGGTCGCGGTGGGCGATGTGATCCAGTTCGGCCGGCTCACGGCCTCGCTGCTCGACGCGTCGCGCCTCTTCGACCTCGTGCGCGAGCAGGCGCGCCTCGCGCGGGACCAGGCGAGCCGCTGAGCGCCGCGCGCGGCGGCGCTCAGAAGCGGTATCCCGCGGCGATGTTCGGAAAGAACATCGTGAACGTGCCGTGGGCCAGCTCCTCGAACACGACCTTCTTGCCCGGCGCGCAGTCGACCGTCGGGTCCGTCTCGTTACATTCGGCGTCGACCACGTAGGTGTTGCCCGTCTCGAGCGGCGGGCCGTCGACGAGGAAGAAGCCGACACCGAGGCCCGCGCTGGCGGTGAGCCGCCCGAGCTTCAGCCGGAGCCGGAGCTCCGGCATCGCGAACGGGGCGGCGGAGCGGACGGCTCTGCCCGCGTTGTACACGGCCACGCGGACGGTCCTCCGCGCGTCGGACGCCGTGCCGGTCACCTCATCGCTCATCTCGGCCAGCACCACGCCGAGCCCGAGCGCTCCGCCGACGTCGAACCAGGAAGACAGCCCGTAATGGTAACTGCCGCCGACCATCACGGTCACGCCGGCCAGCTCGATGTCGTCCTGGAAGGTGTACCGGATGGGGAGCCGGGCCATGCCCCCGTCCGGCGCGGCGTACGTCGCGTCGAGCGAGCGAGCGAGCGCCGTGTGAAGGCTCAGGTACCCGGCCGTGAGCTCGATGGCGGCGCCGGTGGGGAACTCGTAGCTGCCGCGCAGGCCCGCGAGGACGCCGGAAGGGCGCGAGACGTTGGAGCAGCGGTAGCTGCCGCAGCTCAGCTCGGCGTCGCTCTCGAGCGACGGGGCGAAGGCATAGCCGCCGACCGCCTCCAGCCGGAAGACACCGACCCTCCGCCCCCAGCGCGGGTGGGCCTCGTCGGTGGCGAGCGGCAGGACGATATCGCCCCTGGTCGTCCGGTCGACGGTCGTGCGGAGCGTGCGCGCGAAATAGCCCGGCTCGTGCGCCTCGAAGGTGTGGCGCCCGAGCGGCAGCGCCCCCCGCCACTGCCCCTTGCCGACCGGGACGCCGTTGATGGTCAGATCCGCGCTCAGCGGCTGGACGACGACGTGGACCTCGTCGCCGAGCGGGCCCGCCTCGACCGTGGCGACGGCGAGCTGCCCCGCGACGACGTTCGCCTCGCGCGGCGCGGAGCCGAGATTGCCTCTGCGCACCGAATAGAAATGCGGACCAGGCGCGAGCGCTCCCTCCCACGGCAGCTGCCCGATCAGCGTGCCGTCGATGATGAGATCCGCGCCGACGAGCCGTTCGTCCTCGACCTTCAGCCGGCCCGTGTTGGCGAGCGGCTCGAGCTTCGCGTCCACCGCGGTGGTCTCGGCGACCCGGACGGTCAGGATCGTCTCGAACGTGCGCCAGCCATCCTTGACGACGCGGAGGGTGTGGCCGCCGGGGAGCAGCCGGATCGGGCCGGAGACGGGGAGCTGGCCGCGCGACCTCCCGTCGATGAGCACCAGGCCATCGACATTCGACGAGACGAGGACGCTGCCGATCCGCCCCCGCAGCCCGGCGATCGTGGACGCGACGCCCTTGCGCTCCGGCTCGCCGAGCTCCGCGCGGAAACCCGTGAGCAACGCCTCGTAGAGCTCGAGCGCCTCGTCGTAACGCCCGAGCTGATCGAGGCAGAACGCGGCGTTGAGGGTGTTGGGCACCGACGCGACAAGCTGGCGCGATCTCACATAGAGCTCGAGCGCACGCTGGCAGTCGCCGATCTTGCGCAGCTCGTTGCCCTCCTGAAAGAGCGCCTTGGCCCGGGCGAGCGTCGCGTCGGCAGACTCGGAGGGCTCAGGCGGCGTGGAGGGCGCGGGCGCGGTGGGCGGCGCGGGCGCGGCGGCGGGCGGTGTGGAAGGCGTGGAAGGCGTGGAGGGCGTTGCCCGCTCGGGCTGCGCGAGGGCCGGAGACGCAGGCGCCGCGAGCGCCGCGGCGAGCGCGCACACGGCGAAGGAGCGCCGCGGGGCGGTCGTGGTCAATGTTGCCCAGAGAGAGTCCACATGAAGGCGGTAAGACGGGAAGATCATTGATCTTTTTTCCCGGCTTCCCGCCTTCCCGCCTTCATGTTCAAATTGGACCACGACCCGCGGGGCGCGCGGCGTCCGGATCACCACCGGTCGACCGGCATCACCGCGGTCGGGGCCGGCGGGGCCGCGGGCGCCCCCGTGGAGGACGAGGAGACATCGACCGGAGGGGAGGCGCCGCGTGGCGCGCGGCGCGTCCGGTCACGGCGCGGGGCCGGCTCGGGGACCGGGGCCGAGGCAGAGGCCGGCGCGAGCGGCTGGAGCTCGACGCGATCGGGGCGGAGCCGGCCGTCGCTCAGCATGAACACCGTCTCCCTCGTGGTCGCGCCGTCGCGGCTCACCTCGAGCTCGAACGTGTCGCCGGCCTTGCCGGTCAGGTCGAGCCGGCCATCGCTCACCGGGCGCGCCGCGCCGTTGACCCGCACCGTCGCCTCCTTCGGGAGCGTCACGGCCGCGGTGAAGGACGCAGCTGTCGGCGCGGGCGCGGGGGCAGGAACGGCGCGCTCGCCCTGCGCGGCGGCCGGCGCGCGCGCCTCGCCGCCCGTCGAGGCGCGCAGGGCGAAGCCGCCGCCGATCGCGGCGAGGGCGACCGCCGTGACCGCCGCCCCGACGAAGCGCCTCCGCGCGGCGCCCGCGGGCGCCTGCGCCGCCGTGAAGGAGCTGCCGCCGATCGAGCGCTCCTCCCCCTCGACGGAGCGGGCGAGCCTCGACTCGCGGCGCAGCGCGGCCATCGGGGTGGCGCCGGCGCGCCGCTCGGCGTCGATGCCACGCAGCTGTTCCAGCGTGACGATGTCGGTGCCCTCCGCGTGCAGCTCGAGCGCGACGATCAGCTCCTCCATGCTCTGCCAGCGCTCCCCGGGATCGCGCAGGAGGCCGCGGTGCACGACGGCGGCGAGGGCTGGATCGAGCCACGGCGCGGCCGCGGCCAGCGGCGGGACGCGCTCGGTGCAGATCGAGAGCAGGAGCTCGGCGAGCGAGGCGTTCGGATCCCAGGGGCAGCTCCCGCAGAGCGCCTGGTAGAGCGAGACGCAGAGGCTCCAGATGTCGGAGCGGTGATCGACGTCCCTCGCCATCTTCGCTTGCTCGGGCGACATGTAGATTGGCGACCCGAGCACGCCGCCGGCGCGCGTGAGCTCGTGCGAGACGCCGTCGCCGGTGCGCTTCGCGATGCCGAAATCGCAGACCTTGACCACGAGACGGCGATCGCTCGAGGAGGGCGGGCGGATCGAGCCGGACGAGCGGCGAGCGGAGGGCGGCGGCCTGATCGAGCTGGACCGGCGCTGGCCGGACGGCGGCGGCCTGACCGAGCTCGAGCCGCGCAGCGTGGACGGCGGCAACGCCGCCGAGAGCGGGGCGCGCTGGGTGGACGGCGGCGGCGCGATCGAGCTCGGCGCCCGGTAGGCCGCGCCCTCGAACGGCGCGTGCAGGAAGAGGTTCGCCGGCTTGATGTCCCGGTGCACGATCCC
>JAICEP010000346.1 GCA_025924095.1 Sorangium sp. | reverse complement strand
GACCGCCATGCCGAGCGATCCCGAAAGGCCCGAGAGGCGCGGGGCATGCTTGACAGCTTTCGTACGCGCCACGATAATTTCGGCCCCGGCGACGACTTGGCCTGGGGGGACAGGAGGCGGACGTGGTCTGGACGATTACCGCGGAGAAGAGGTACGAAAAGCAGCTCTCGAAGGCGGGGCTCATGAGCTCCGAGGAGACAAAGCTCAACGAGTGGCTCGCCCTCGTGCCGACCAAAGGCCCATTCGCCGCCGCCACGGAGCTGCACATCAAGTGCGCGAAGCTCCATGGTGGAGGGGACCAGTGGGAGATCTATCTGGGGAGCTACCACCGCATGTCCTTCACGGTGAATGGGTTCGAGCAGGTCGAGCTGCTATTCGTCGGGCACACCTGAAGCTCCGCGGGCCTCGCCATCGAGGCCGCTGAAGCCGCCGCGCGAGGTCGAATGCGGTCGGCATGCGCCAGCCGCCGGCCTTGCTTCCTGAAGCCGAGCTATCGCCTGCCGGCGAGCTCGTCGGCGCCGATCCAGGACGACCTTCTCCCGATTGCCGCTCTTCGAGCGGAGCGTCCCCCCCACGAACGACGCTCGCCCGCCGTCCGAGGCCGTGGAGCGCGACGACGACGCTCGCCTTGCACCACGTCGCGCCCTCGTGTGATAATCCGCTGGGACTATACGCATGGCCAAGCACGTCGTGCGCGCTGGCGACTGCATCGAGAGCATCGCCGACGCCCATGGTTTCTACTGGGAGGTGGTCTGGAATCACCCGGACAACGCGGCGCTACGGAAGCTGCGCGGTGATCCGGTGACGCTCGTCCCCGGCGACGAGGTCTTCGTGCCCCCGCTGCGCCCGAAGGCCGTCGAGTGCGCGACCGAGGCGAGGCATACCTTCCGCCGCAAGGGCGTGCCGTCCAAGCTGCGCGTGCAGCTGCTGGACCTCGCCGGACGGCCGCGTGGTGGGGTCGATTACGC
The DNA here is from genome assembly GCA_025924095.1 of Sorangium sp. Lineage (GTDB taxonomy): Bacteria > Myxococcota_A > Polyangia > Polyangiales > Polyangiaceae > Sorangium. The sequence continues at coordinate 7,305 of JAICEP010000346.1, read as the reverse complement.
GCTGACGATCGAGTCGGACGAGCGCGCGGGCTCGACCGACGGTGACGGGTGGATCGACGAATGGCTGCCGCCCCGAGCGCGCAAGGCAACACTGAAGATCCCGCCCCGGGGTGACGAACCCGAGGAGACCTACGAGCTCGAGATTGGCCACCTCCGGCCGGCCGATGATCTCGAGGGAATCCAGGCGCGGCTGCGAAACCTGGGGTGGTACGAGGGCCCCCTCAACGGAGAGCTCGACGGCCCGACCGCCGAGGCGCTCCAGGCCGTCCAGGCCGCAGAGGGCCTCGTTCCGACCGGGGAGCTCGACGACGATACAAGATCCCGCCTGCGGGATGCCTACGGGGGCTGAGCCGGCATGCTGTGGACCGACATCACGATCGTCGACGGCGGGAGGCACACCGGAGACCAGGCGCGCGCGTACATGGCGCAGCGGTATCCCGGGCTCGTCGATGGGCCGTCGAACAAGTCGATCACCCTGAAGGTGGAGGGCAAGTGGCTGTTCGGGGTCAAGGCCATCGAGCACCTCGAGTCGCTGCTCGGTCCCAAGCTCAAGCACAACCGAAAGACGACCTACGGCTTCAGCATGCCAGTGGTCAAGCCGGTGCGGCGACGAATGCAGAACGTCATCGCGCCGCCCAAGCCGAAGCTCCAGGTCACGATCGAGCTAGGCGACATCGATGGCCTGTTCGAGCCGATGGGCCTGGGCTCCCCACCGGCCGACGTGGGCGTGCGGCAGCGCCTGCAGGTGCTCGGCTATTTCTATGCGCCGCTCTCGTTGCCCAAAGCAGGCCGCCTCGACCAGTGGGCGACCGACTCATGGGCCTACTTCAAGCGGGTGCACGAGACCGCGGCAAGAAAGACGCTGTCCGACGCCGAGCTCAGGGCCCTGCTCAAGCAGGAGATCGAGGCCCACCTCCTCGCCGCCTCACTCCCGACCAGCGGGCAGATCCTGGCGAAATCGACCCTGCCCCGCGCGGGTTCGGCGGCCGCGATCCGGGTGCCCGGCGGATTCCGCTCCACCAGGGGAGCCGCCTCCGGGCTGTTCACCGGCGACCACGTCTACAACGGCGGAAAGGACTCGGCCGTCGGGGCGAAGTACGAGTACACGGTCGGCGCCGATCGCCACGCGCTCGAATCGCTCGTCTACACCGACAATCCGATGCTCGGGAAGATCCCGCTCCTCGTCAAGGTCACCAAGGTGGTAGGGAGCGACGCCCCCGTTCCCGTCCAGGGTGCCAAGGTGATCGTGCAGCTCGTGGATCCAGACCTCGACACCCAGGGGCCCCTCGAGGCGCCGCCGGCCCCGGACAAGGTGATGGATTACGGGCGCGATTGCGCGCTGTGGACCAGCTCTGCGCGTCCGCCGGTACCGGTGCAACCCGCGCAGCCGTGGAAGCCACGGATCCCGGATCTCGGCGAGGGGCTGCTGGCAGCGGAGTACGTCGCGGTGCACAAGCTCGTCACAAAGGCGGATGCCCAGGCGAGCACCGGCTCGATCAACCCATGGATCGACACCTGGGCTCCGGCGGCGCCGCTCCCCGACGCGCACGCCGACGCGCCCGCGCCCGAGCCGAGCTGGGGCGCGGTGGAGGCGTGGTGGACCGGGGAGGCCACGCGACCGTACCCCAGCCTGCGCCCGCACATGAACGCCGCCGCCAAGACGGTCGCGGCGCGCATCCTCGCGTCCAAGCCACCGAGTGAGTTCACCGGCCGGGGGCAGCGCAAGTTCATCAAGGACATGGAGGATGCGCTGGTGAGCGCCGCGACGGTTCCCACCGATCCGCAGCGCCGCAACGTGCCGGAGACGTGGTGTGGCAAGGCGGAGTCGGCCGACGGCATCAAGGCTGTCCTCGACGTGCCGGCGGCCGACGTCGATGGCTTCCACGCCAAGCGCCCGTCGCAGACCGTCGACCATGGGACGATCGCCCACGCCACGCTGCCGGACGACGCGAGCAAGTACCCGCACGCAGTGCAGTGCGTCACGAACGCCAAGGGGCTCGGCGGCACGATCTTCAAGCCCTCGCGCTGCGGCGGCGATCGATACAGGCTGAAGGTGACGCTCGAGGAGAGCTGGCTCGCCGCGCAGAACGCATCGCCCGAGAGCGTGACCACCGTCGAGACCGGCACGCTCATCGTGTGGCGCAACGTGCGGATCCACAAGCACGTCAAGCTCGACCACAAGACGTCGGGCGACTGGAGCGCGGACGTGCTCGGCCTGGTGAGGCACGGGAACCCGAACCGGCTCACGGCTCCTCTGTTCGTGGCGATGAAGCTCGATGACGCCATGGTCGACGCCGCCATCTTGCCGTCGACCCCGCGCGAGCAGCCGTACCCGGCCACGACCACGGCCAAGCCGGCCAATGCGGCGGCGCCGGCCGCAGAGCAATGGCGCCCGGTCGCCACCGCCAATTCGTCGTTCCCCGACCAGCTCCGGTGGGCCTACTGCGAGGTGATCCAGGACTGCACGGGGATCGAGACGATCGACCCCGTCCACCTCGACCGCGCGCTGGACGTTGGCGCGAGGTCGTTTGACCAGAGCGGCCGCTTCAAGAAGAAGGTGCACTGGCCGACGATGATCCTCAAGGACGCGACGTCGCCGTTCCTCATCCCCCTGCGCGCCCACACCGACTACAACGCGCGCAAGCCGGGCGGCGCCGGCCTCGCCAACCTCGCCATGGACTACGACGAGGATGGCGAGTACGGGCTCGCGGGCTGGGCCCTCGTGGAGGGCGTGATCGAGAGCCTCGCGGACGGAGGGCTGATGCCCGGGCTCACCTTCATCCAGGCACCGTGGGGTGCATCGTGGCATCACAAGCTCCACGACGTGGGGCAGGACCTTGTCACCAGCGGATTCGGGGCGGCCAGCGGAGCTCTGCTCACCTGCACCAGCGGCACCTACTATCCGAACTTCATCTATCCGGCGACCTCCAACGGCATCCACGAGCTGGGTCACGTGCTCATGCTGTGCCACCAGGACTGGCCCTCGGGCACAGGTGGCTCCGATGCAAAGATGCACCAGCCGCCGCCCGCGGCGAAGCTCGCGACGCCGGCTCCGAGCGACGTCGTCTGCGTCATGAGCTATGCTGGCTGCTACGGCGAGCTGTGCGGGCGTTGCCTGCTCTCGCTGCGCGGCTGGGCGGTCAAGAGCAACACCTTCGGCACCGGGGCTTGAGGCGCAGCGCATGTCGGTCCACGTACGGCTCGAGCTCGAACCTCCGGTGCTGCGCTGGCCGCAGCTGCCCGCGTGCCGCGTGACGCTGGTCAACGGCGGCGGCGAGGCGCTGCGGGACATCAACGTCGAGGATCCACGCGGCCGCGCGGCGCTGGAGCTGACCGATCTGGCGACGGGAGAGCAGACCGAGATCGCGGCGCCGATCCTCGACCCCTCGGTATTCCTGCTCAGCGAGCCGCGTTCCCTGGAGCCCGGTGCCCAGCTCGAGGACGCGTTCTACCTCGGACGCCGGCTGTCCTTGCCTCGACCCGGGCGCTATCGACTCCGGGCCCGCTTCCGGTGGGACGACGGAGAGGCGCGATCGGACGCCGTGCCATTCGAGGTACAGGCGGCGCCCGCGGCGGCGCTCGCCGTGGAGCCCGAGCGCGGCGGGCCGATGAGCGCGCTTGTCTGCGCCTGGAACGATCGCGACGCGGGAACGATGCGCCTGACCTCGATCGCCCAGCAGCCCGCGCCGACGGCCGGGCCTACCGTCGATCTCGCGCGGACCGCGGCGCTCGCTGCCCCCATCCTCTCGGTGCCCGCCGATCGCTTGCCCGGGCGCCAGTACGTCGCCTGGATCGTCGATCGCGAGCTCGGCTACGCCGTCCACGAGCACGGCGTGATCGAGCGCGGCCAGCTCGACCTGCAGGCCTCCGACTGGCGGCTCATCGGCCCGGCGTGCGAGCTCTCCACGGAGGCCCCCGGGGCCCCCGATGCCGAGCTCCTGCTCTTGCGCGACGAGGGCTCCCGGTGGCGGCTGCGGGCGATTCGCCTGGTCCAGGCCGCCGTGCTGGGGGCGGACGTCGTGGTTTCCGGGCCGGCCCCCGCCTGGGCGCGCGTCGTGCATCGCCCCGATGGCGAGCGCCGGGTCTTCGCGGTGACCAGCGCGAGCGGCGCCACCTCGCTGTTGCGGGGGAGCTGGAGCCCCGGCCGCGGCCCCACGCGGCTCCGCGCCGCGATCGAGGGCCCCGGTCATCTGCTCGCCGCCGCGGCGCAGCTCGGGGCAGGCGGCTGCTCGGTGGGTGCGGCCCTCGTCGCGGTGGCCACCCCGCGCGGCCGGCTCCACGCCCTGTGGTCGTGGTCGCTCGCCGAGGACGACGCGTTCGCCCACAGGACCACGGAGCTGACATGCCTGGCCGATGCCTCCGTCGACGAGGCGTTCGTCGCCGTCGATCAGCGCGGGAGCGCGGCGGTGCTCGCGCGGCGCGCGGAGGCGTGGTCGTTCGTCGACGCCGGCCGGCCCGACGTGGCCGTCCCGGCGCCCGCGCTGGCATCACCGCTGCAGCTCTCGTTCCTGCGCGGCCGAACACCGGTGGTCGTGTACGCCGAGCCCGAACAGGGCCTGTTCGTGCGCCCGCTCGTCGACCTGCCTCCCTTCGTCCCGCCCACCTAGCCTGGATCGACAAACGGGCTGAAAACGCCTGAAGAAAGCGGAATTTCGAAGCGCCGTTGCGCGCCGCGCGCGGGTGCTAGGGTGGCGCTCATGTCGAACGTGCTCCGAGCGACGCTCCTGAGCCTCTTCGGCAGCCTCGCTTTCGGCGGTGCGTCCCCGGGCCCGCCCGCCACGACGGCGACGCCCTCAATGCCCTCGATGCCCTCGACGCCCTCGATGCCCGCAGATCTCGTGATCTCGGCCGGCGTCGTCCGGACGATGGACCCCGCGAAGCCGCGCGCCGAGGCGGTCGCCGTGCGCGGCGAGCGGATCGTCTTCGTGGGCAGCGCGGCCGACACGAAGGCCTTCGTCGGGCCGGGGACGCGCGTCGTGGAGCTGCCGGGGCGCGCCGTCGTGCCGGGGCTCGTCGACGGGCATGGCCATCTCTACGGGCTCGGGGTCGCGCTGGAGACGCTGAGCGTGCGCGGCACGAAGAGCGCGGAGGAGGCGGCGGCGGTCGTCGCCGAGGCGGCGAAGGCCCGCCCGAGAGGCGAGTGGATCACCGGGCGCGGCTGGGACCAGAACCGCTGGCCGGGCGCCGCGTTCCCCACGCACGCCCCGCTCGACGCGGCGGCGCCGGAGCATCCGGTGGCGTTGCGCCGCATCGACGGGCACGCGCTCTGGGCGAACGCGGCGGCGATGCGCGCGGCCGGGGTCGGCAAAGACACGCAGGATCCGCCGGGCGGGCGCATCCTGCGCGACGCGGCGGGCGAGCCGACGGGCGTCTTCGTCGACAACGCGATGGGCCTCGTCGAGGCCCAGATCCCGGCGGACCCGCCCGCCGTGCGCGAGCGGCGCATCCTGCGCGCGGCCGAGGAGGCGCTCTCGTCCGGGCTCACCGGCGTGCACGAGATGGGCATCGACGACGAGACCGTGGCGGTCTACCGCGCGCTCGCCGCCGCCGGGCGGCTGCCGATCCGCGTCCACGCCTACCTCGCCGGCGAGGGGAGGCTCGAGGGGCTCGGGGGGCGCGCGCCCGACGTGGACGCGACGGGCACGGCGATGTTCGTGCTGCGCGGGGTCAAGCTCTACGCCGACGGCGCGCTCGGCTCGCGCGGCGCGGCGCTCCTCGAGCCGTACGCGGACGAGCCCTCGACGAAGGGGCTCCTGCTGATGGATCGCGAGGCGCTCGCGCGCGCGGCGCGGCTCGTCGCGGACGCGGGCTTCCAGCTCGCGGTGCACGCGATCGGCGACCGCGCCAACCGCGCCGTGCTCGACGCGCTCGAGGCGCTCGGCCCGGGGCGGGCGGCGGCGCTGCGGTTCCGGGTGGAGCACGCGCAGATCGTCTCGCCCGCCGATCTGCCGCGCTTCTCGGCGCTCGGCGTCATCGCCTCGATGCAGCCGACGCACGCGACGAGCGACATGCCGTGGGCGCCCGCGCGGCTCGGCGCCCATCGCCTGAAGGGCGCTTACGCCTGGCGGTCGCTGCTCTCGTCGGGCGCGCGCGTCGTGTTCGGCTCGGATTTCCCGGTGGAGGAGGCCTCGCCGCTGCTCGGCCTCCACGCGGCCGTGACCCGGCAGGATCTCGCGGGCCAGCCCCCGGGCGGGTGGATGCCCGCGGAGCGGCTCGACCTCGACGAGGCGCTCCTGGCCTTCACCGCGGCGCCCGCGTACGCGGCCTTCGCCGAGGGCCAGAGGGGCCGGATCGCGCCCGGCTACGTGGCCGATTTGACGGTCCTCGGCCGCGATCTCTCGCCCGATCGCTCGCTCGTCGACACCCCGATCGACATGGTGGTCGTGGGCGGCCGCGTGGCGCGCGCGCCGGCCCCGCCGTGAGCGGCGCGTTCGTGCGGCGACCCCGCTCACCTGCGCTCGAACGTCAGCGAACCTGCTGGAGGATCCACCGCAGCTCGGCCTCAGAAGGTGCCGACTTCGCCGAGCAGCGTCCCGTGCTCGCTCAGGTACACATGGCCCCGAGGGGTCGACTCGCCCGCCTCCCAGCGCGATTCGACGGAGAGCTCGAAGGCGCCGCCGCACCCCGTGCAGCTGTCCCCCGACCCACCCCCGGCGTACACGTCCGGAAACGGGTTCTCGTCGAAGGAGAAGAACAAGCGAAGGTGCGTGGCCCCGTCGTCGCCCCGATGGAGCGCCCCGCGCTGATCGTGGTGGAGAATGCCGTCGGCGCTCGTCAGATGCCCGAGCACGAGGATCTGCAGATACGCGTCGGCGCACGCGCTGCTGCGGTCGATGTACGCCACCACCGGCGAGCTCTCGGTGTCGGCGGCGAGCGACCAGCTCACGGCGCTCGTCGCTCCGTTGGCCCATGCCACATCGAAGCTCCCGGACCCGCCTGTCGCATCGATGGCCTCCTGGCCGCTCACACCGAGGGGCGTCGGGTCGACGAGGCCATGCTCCACGAACTGACCCGCCATCTCCGGGAACGAGTCGCAGGGATCCGAGGCGACCTCCCCCGTCTGTCCCCCGGCGTGAGCGCACCCCACGAGCAGCCCCACCAGCAGCCAGCAAGCCAATCGTACGTTCATCGAAGCCTCCTTCGCCATTCACCTGTCGCAGCGCAGGAGCCAGCGCAAGCGCCGCGTAGCGCAAATACGCATTATCTATCGCGCTGTTATGCTAGCATCGATGCATATATGCGATACAAGAGCGCGCAGTACGATGAAATCGCAAAAGATTTCTGCCGAGCGCTCCGCGGCCAACG
>JAICEP010000345.1 GCA_025924095.1 Sorangium sp. | reverse complement strand
CCCGGCGGTGCGGTGGCTAGCGCCCGGCGACGATCTCACCTGCCCGCTTCCGCCCGCATCCAGCGCGCCGCCGGCGTCCAGCGTGTTGCCCGCATCCAGCGCGCCGCCGGCGTCCAGCGTGTTGCCCGCCTCCAGCGCGCCGCCGGCGTCCAGCGCTGCGCCCGAATCCGGCGCGGCTCCGCTGTCCGAGCGGCTCTGCCACGCCGAGTCGAGCGGGGCTTCGGCCCTCGCCGCGGGCGTCCTGCTCCTCGTCCTGTCGCGCAACCCCGCGCTCCGCCTGCCCGAGCTCGACGCCCTCGTCCGGCGCACGCTCGCGCCGGTGCCCCCCGCGGCCCCCGCGTCGGCCGAGCCGATCGCCGATCCGTGGGACCTCCTCCCCGACGGGCGCGATCGCGACGGCCACAGCGCCAAGCACGGCTACGGCCGCATCGACGCGGGTCGAGCCTGCCTCGCCGCCGGCGACCCCATCGCGCTCGCGCTGCTGCTGATCGGCGAGGACGGCGCCGCGCGCGCCTGGCACGACGCCCGCGCCGCGGATCCGTTCGCCCGCGGCCTGTACTCGCGCCGCCTCGCGCGCTGGGCCGTCCGGGTGCTGCTCGCCGACCCGAGCCTCTGCCACGGCGTCTGCGCGCTCGCGCGCCACGCCCGCCTCACCGCCGGCGACGCCGCGCGCCGGCGCGCCCACGGCGCGGGCGTCATCCTGCGGCAGCTCTCGGTCCTCGTCCGCGGCCTCGCCGCGCGCCGTCAGGCGCCGGCGCCGCGCGTGCGCGACGAAGTCGCCGCCCTGCTCGACCGCCTCGAGCGTTCGGCGACCGACGCCGCCGCCGTGCAGGCCGTCGAGTCGCGCTTCGGCGAGCTGGCCGACACCGTGTTCGCGGACGCCGCGGAGCGCGGCGCGCGGCAGGGGGCCGCCTGAGCGCGCTCCCTCACCCGTTTCGCGGCGTGATCCCCCTCTCATCTCCGCGTGAAAACGTAATGAACATCGCGTAACAGCGCCGCCGCGGTCGCCGTTGCGCGGGCCATCGCGGCGGCGCGTGCCGTCCAGCGCGTGAGCCCCGTTGGTTCACCCAGGGTTCCAGCGTATCGTGGGTGGCTCGTGGCGCAATTTACGCGCCGTCGAGTCTCCCGATGCCAGCTATCGAGAATCGGCGTTGGCTCCTTGCAGCGGTCGTCATCGCGGCGCTCGTTCTGGGCGGCTCCGGGATCAGCAGCGCCTTGAGCTGGTACGAACGCCCGTTTCCTGGCGTCCTCGTCGACCCGGACGGCGTGATCTCGAGCCTGGGCCTGCCTTCCTGGGAAGGCTTCCAGAAGGGCCTCCGGTTCCCCGATCGCGTCGTCGAGGTCAACGGCTGGCCCCTCGAGAGCACGGCGGGGCGCTACCGCGCCAGCACCTGGGACGCCGCCATCGAGCAGGCGGCGCGCGAGGGGGAGCGCTCGGTGCGCGTCCGCGTCGAGACGGGCACGGGGGTGCGCGACGTCGAGCTCTCCCTCGTCCCCTTCGATCCGCTCGCGTGGTGGTTCTACGCCGGCGGGCTGATGGTCGTCGCCTCGCTCTACGTGGGCGCCGCGCTCATCGCCCTCACCGCGAGCCCGCGCGGCAAGCTCGCGCGCGCGTTCGCGACCGCCGCGCTGTTCACCGCGCTCTTCCAGCTCGCGCTGTTCGACTACCACAGCTCGCGCGATCTCGTCCCGTTCTTCCACGTCGCCTACGCGCTCGTCCCGATGAGCCTGTTCACCCTGGCGCTGCGGCTGCCGGACGACGTCGCGCTCATCGCGCGCTACCCCGTCTTCGCCCGGATCGCGCATGGGATCGGCGGCCTGCTCGCCGCCGCCCTGCTCGCCTCGCACGCCATGGGCTGGACCACCGTCGGGATCCGGAGCATCTGCGCGACCCTCGTCGTCGCGTCGTTCCTCTTCTTCGCGATCACCCTGATCCTCCGCTTCGCCGCGGCGAAGGGGGATCGCCGCCGCACGCTGCGCGCGCTGCTCCTCGCCATGGCGCCGCCGCACGTCGTGATCGCGATCGGGTTCCTCCTGGCCATGCTCGGCGTCCCGGCGTCGGCGCTCGCGTGGTTCGTGGTCCCGGCGCTCGCCCTCACGCCCGTCGCGAGCGTCGTCGCGTTCATCCGCTACGACCTCTGGGGGAGCCGCGCGCTCCTGTCGCGCCCGCTCACGCGGATCATCATCGCCGCCATGATGGTCGCGCTCACGGTGATGCTCTGCTCCGCCTGCGCGGGGTACGCCGGCCTGCCGCTGCTCGGCGCGATCAAGGTCGCCGTGCCGGCCGCGATCGTCAGCGCCGCGCTCGTCGTGTTCGCGCTCGGCGCCGGCGACCGGACGCTCTTCCCGGCGCGCGCCGAGTACAAACCCACCGTCGAGCAGCTCAGCGAGGAGCTGACGCTCGTCGCCGATCCCGACGAGGTCTCGGACGCGGTCGAGCGCACGGTGGCGCGCTGGCTGTCCTGCGAGCGGGTCACCTTCCGCCGCATCGCGGTCGAGGTCGTCGACGCGGCCGGCGCGCCCGGCGAGCAGGACCCGAGGGCCGCCGAGCCGAGCGGCGAGCGGCTCATCGGGATCGATCCGCCCGAGGAGAGCGCGAGCGAGCTCTCGCTCACGGTCATGTTCCGGGGCCGGCTGCTCGGCGTCCTCGAGGTGGGCAAGAAGCGCGGCGGCGCCCTGTTCACGAGCGAGGACCTCGACCTGCTCCGCACGATCGGCAACCAGGCCGCCCTCGCCCTCGCGCACGCCCACAGCTACGCCGAGCTGGAGCGGCGGCGGCGCGAGCAGGCCGCCGCCTGGCGCGACGAGCGCGCGGCGCTCATCGAGACGCTCGCGGCCGAGATCACCCACGAGGTGCGCTACCCGATCAACTTCTTCCGCTCGGTGTTCAAGCGCGGCTCGAGCAACCAGAGCCTGGACGCCGAGGAGGTCGAGATCGGCTGCGAGGAGGTCGAGCGCCTGGAGCGGCTCGTGATGGGCCTGCGCCGCGTGACGCACAGGAAGCTCGAGCGCCGGCGCCTCGCGGTCGAGGAGCTCGTGAGCCGGGCGGAGATGCTCCTGCGCGATCAGCTCGGCAAGCGGCGGATCGATGCGCGGGTGAGCGCGACGCCGAGGCTCCACTGCGACCCCGATCAGGCCACGCAGGTGCTCGTCAACCTCCTCTCGAACGGCCTCGACGCGGCCGGCGACAAGGGGACCGTCGGGGTCATCTGGGAGCCCTCGGAGAACGGCGCCGAGCTCGTCGTGTGGGACACGGGGCCGGGCATCGCGGGGGACGCTTCGCGGATCTTCGCGCCCTGGTACACGACGAAGCCGGGCGGGACGGGGCTCGGGCTCGCCATCACGCACCGGATCGTCCGGGCCCACGGGTGGTCCATCGACCCGGAGCGGCGCGACGGCAGGACGCGGTTCGCGATCTCGATCCCGGCCACCGATGTCACCATGACCGCAGAGCACGAGGTCGCGTGAAGATCCTGATCGTCGATGATCAGCGGAGCGGACGCCGCACGCTGCGGCAGATCCTGAGCGCCCTCGATGAGGTCGAGGTGCTGGAGGCGGTCGGCCTCGACGACGCCATGGCCGCCGTGGAGCGGAGCGCGCCCGACCTCCTGCTGCTCGACGTGCGCCTCTCGGACGATCCGCGCGACCGCGGCGGCCTGGAGATCCTGCGGCGGGTGCGGGCCTCGGGGCGGAGCACGCCGGCGTTGATGGTCACCTCGGTCAGCGAGCTCTCCGAGATCCGGGAGGCCATGCGGCTCGGCGCGCAGGACTACGTGCTGAAGGACGAGCTCTGCCCCGAGATGCTCCTGCCGATCATCGAGGGGCAGCGCGAGCGGCTGCTCCTCAAGGGCGAGGTGGTGCGGCTGCGCGAGCGGGTCGACCGCACGTTCGGCACGAAGGCGCTCCTCGGCTCGTCGGCGGCGATGGAGCGCGTGCGCCGGATCGTCGAGCGGGTCGCCGAGTCGAGCAGGACCGTGCTCATCCGCGGCGAGACCGGCTGCGGCAAGGAGATGGTCGCCCGCGCGCTGCACGAGATGAGCTCGCGCCGCGGCGAGCCGTTCGTGGCCGTCAACTGCTCGGCGCTGCCGGGGACGCTCATCGAGTCGCTCATCTTCGGGCACGAGCGCGGCGCCTTCACGGGCGCCGAGAAGCGCATGCGCGGCCAGCTCGAGCTCGCGGGCGCGGGCACCATCCTGCTCGACGAGATCGCCGAGATGCCCGGCGAGCTCCAGGCGAAGCTCCTCCGCGTGCTCGAGGATCGCCGCTTCCGCCCGCTCGGCGCCGAGGCGGAGATCCCGCTGCGCGCCCGCATCCTCGCCGCGACCCACGTCGATCTGGAGAAGCGCATCAGCGAGGGGCGCTTCCGGGAGGACCTCTTCTACCGGCTCAACGTCGTCACGGTGCACGTCCCGTCGCTCGCCGAGCGCGACGCCGATCTCATCGAGCTCCTGCTCGCCTTCAGCGCGGAGGTCCCGCGCAGGCTCCGCTACACGGACGACGCGATCGCGTGGCTTGTCCGGCGGCCCTGGCCCGGCAACGTGCGCGAGCTCCGGAACGTCGTCGAGCGGCTGGGGCTGCTCGCCGACGACGATCTCATCGACGTCCCGACGCTCGAGGAGCTCGCGCGCGAGCGGCCGATCGTGGACGCCACCGCGGAGATCGACCGGCTGGCCCGCGCGCTGCTCGCGCTGCCCGAGCGGCTCGGCTCGAAGCTCCGCGTGATCGAGCGCGCGGTGCTGCACCACGCGATCGAGAGCTGCGGCGGCAACAAGGCGGCCGCGGCGCGGCTCATCGGCGTCGACCGGAAGATGCTCGAGCGGCGCTGGGATCGGCACACCGGCGAGGAGCCGCCGAGCAGCCGGCGGCTCACGCCCGCGAACGCGCAGCGGTACCTCGGCGAGGAGCCGCCGAGCAGCCGGCGGATCTCGCTGTCGCCGGACGCGGACGACAGCTGAGCCGCGGCCGGCGCTGGCGGGCGCGACAGCTGCGCCGCGGCCGGCGCTGGCGGGCGCGACAGCCGCGCCGCGCCCCTGCTCGACGCCATGCGGCGCGCGGCGCGCTACTTCCTGCCGATGCCCGTGTAGACGAAGCCCATCCCGCGGAGCTCGTCGGGCTCCCACACGTTGCGCCCGTCGAAGAGCGCCGGGGAGCTCAGGATGCGCTTCAGCCGGTGGAAGTCGGGGCGCCGGTACTCGTGCCACTCGGTGACGACGACCAGCGCGTCCGCGCCCTCGGCCGCGCCGTACATGTTGTCGCTCAGGAGGATGCGGTTCCCGTAGATGGCGCGCACGTTCGGCATCGCCTGCGGGTCGTGCGCCTGGACGGTCGCGCCCGCCTCGAGCAGCGCGTCGATCAGGGTGAGCGCGGGCGCCTCGCGGATGTCGTCGGTCTGCGGCTTGAACGCGAGCCCCCAGACCGCGATCGTCTTGCCCTTCAGCGCCCCGTCGAAGTGGGCGCTCACCTTGCTCGCGAGGAGCCGCTTCTGCCGGGCGTTGACCCGCTCGGTCGCCCGGACGATCTCCAGGTCGTGCCCCACCGAGCTCGCGGTGAAGAGGATGGCCGAGAGGTCCTTCGGGAAGCACGACCCGCCGAACCCCGGGCCGGCGAAGAGGAACTTCGTGCCGATGCGCGGGTCGGCCCCGACGCCCTTGCGCACGAGCTCGATGTCCGCGCCGACCTTCTCGGCGAGCACGGCCAGGTCGTTCATGAACGAGATGCGCGACGCCAGCAGGGCGTTGGCCGCGTACTTGGTGAGCTCGGCCGAGCGGGCGTCCATGAGCTGGATGCGATCGCTCGCCCGGACGAACGGATTGTAGAGGTGGCGCAGGATCTCGCGCGCCTTCGGGTCGTCCGAGCCGATGATCACGCGGTCGGGCTTCATGAAGTCGTTCACCGCGTCGCCCTCCTTCAGGAACTCCGGGTTCGACGCGACGGCGAACGGCTGGGCGGTGTGCGCGCCGATGATCTGCCGGAGCCGGTCCGCCGTCCCGACAGGGACCGTGCTCTTCGTGGCGATCACCTTGAAATTGTTCATGTTCTTGCCGATCGTCTCGCCGACGGCATCGACGGCGGACAGGTCGGCGGAGCCGTCGTCGGCCTGCGGCGTCCCGACGGCGATGAAGACGATCTCCGCGTCGCGGATGGCGCTGGCGACGTCGGTGGAGAACTTCAGCCTGCCGTCGCGCGCGTTCTTCGCGATGAGCACGTCGAGGCCGGGCTCGTAGATCGGCACCTCTCCGCGCTTCAGCATCTCGATCTTTGCAGCGGACACGTCGACGCACGCCACGTCGTTCCCGAAATCCGCGAACCCCGCGCCGGCCACGAGGCCGACATACCCTGTTCCCACGACGGCAAGCTGCATGGGCCGGACGCTACCACGACTCTGCTGCTGTTCGAGCCGGCAGTCGCGCGAAGTGTGATCCGCGATCGATCTGTCCTGCTCCTCAAGCGTACGCGCTCGCGCGGGGCTGCCAGCGAGCGCGGCCGCCGGGCGCGGGGCGCGGGGCGCGCGGCGCGCGGCCGCCGGGCGCACCGTGGCTCAGGGGTGCACGAACACCACCGTTCCCGTCAGCGAGCGCGCCGCGCCGTGCCATCCCGGCGGGACGGCCGGCTCGGTCCAGAAGAAGATGCGGCGGGCGTCCTCCGGAGAGAGGTTGATGCAACCGTGGCTCTTGGGGCGGCCGAACTTGTCATGCCAGTAGGCGCCGTGGAGCGCATACCCCTCCTCGAAGTACTGCACGTAGGGGACGTCGCGCAGCTCGAACTCCTCGCCGACGGCGTCCGAGTCCATGGTGATGGAGATGTACTTCGTGTGGATACGGAAGATACCGCGCTTTGTCGCGGTGCTGGACTCGTGGTCCTCGAGCCCTGCCTCGCCGCTCGAGATCAGGGTGGCGTAGACGGGCTTCGTGCCCTCGTAGGCGACGAGCACCTGCTTCGTGAGGCTGACGTCGAGCCACTTCTCGCCGTTCTTGCCCCAGGCGGGCATCTTCTTGGCGGGGTCGATGCGGCCGGCGTGGCGATCGTCCACCCAGTCGCCGTCCTTTGTCTCGTAGTGCAGCTTGCCGCCGAAGAACTGCTGCTTGCCGGTGAGGGGCACGGCGGAGCGCCACTCGAGCTCTCCGCCGTCGACGAGCTTCTTGCCCTCCACGCGCCACCGCTTGCCGCCCTGGCGGCGCACGAGCGCGAACGGGAAGTCGATGTCCTTGCCGATCTCGACGCCGTGGAAGTCGGACCCGCGGATGGGGCGGAACCTGTCGGCGGGGACGACGCGGAGATCGGTGGTGACGTTGTAGCGCCGGCCCTCGTGGAGGAACGACTCGATGAAGGCCATGCCGTTGCGCCGCGAGACCTCGTCGATCTTCACGGCGTCGTCGGATTTGATGAGGCCGGAGAGGTTGGGGGCGCGGCGGCCGTCGCGCAGGAACCAGGGGATCTCGCGATCGGTGATGCGCTGCGCGAGCGCGTCGAGCGCGGGCGGGGCGGGCTCGGCGCTCCATTTGAGCCACACGTCGAGGCCGTAGGTGGCGCCGCTCTCCTCGTCCTTGGCCCAGCGGTCGAGGTGCTTCTTGAGGCTCGGCTCGAAGCGCGCGACGTCGTCCTGGGAGGGGATGCGCGCGTACGCGGGGCCGCCGCGCGTGACGGTGCCGTACATGTACGGGAGCTTGTGGGTGACGTCGGGGCGGCGCGCCGCGGCGCGGACGATCTCGTGATCGAGGTCGAGCGTCGCGTCGGGGCCGAGGCACACGTAGCCGAACGGCTTGATCTTGCGGAAGCCGCCGGGGCAGCCGGCGGTGCCGGCGGGCTCGGGATCCATCTCCACGATCGTGCCGGCGCGCAGGAAGCCGACGCGCTTGGCCTCGGTGCTGGGCCGGGCGTAGACGCGGGTGAGCATCGCGATGCTGGCGAGCCGCGGGCTGCCCTCGCGGGCCGGCAGGGGCGGGGTGGAGACGCCGCTCAGCGAGACGATGGGCGGGGCTGCGGGCTGGCCGGGCGGCGGCTCGTCCTCGGCCGGCTCGGGGGAGCCCGGGGGGGAGGGAGACGCGGTGGCGGCGGGGCCCTGCGCGGCGGCCTCTTTGCCGCCGGCGCCGCCGTGGGCCTCGACCGGGGAGTCGGGGCTGCTCCTGGACTGGGACTGGCCGCAGCCCGAGAGGAGCGCGGCGAGGGCGAGGAACGCGAACGCAGGGCGGCGCGCCGCGGGTGAAGCTGCGGCGCGCGGTCGGGGCGGCGTGTCCATGGCGGGCAGACCGTAATGCACAGGAGGGGGAGGGGGGCCAGTTTTCGGCGGGGTGT
>JAICEP010000344.1 GCA_025924095.1 Sorangium sp. | reverse complement strand
TGGCGAGATCCGTCGGCGTCTCGGCGCCGGACAGCGCGATGAGCAGCCAGCGCGACTGCAGGCGATCGACGCTCCCACCGTGGCGCGCCGCGATGTCGCGCAGCGCCTCGACCCGCGCGGCGCCGTCGGCCTCCGAGAGCGTGGCGTCCGTCTCGGCGCTGCCGTCTTCGGCCAGGAGGACGCACATGACCCGGCGCTCGGCCGTCGTGATTTCTTCGCCCGGCGTGGGCGGCGACGCGACCGCGCTCGCTCCCGCGGAGAGCCCATCACCGGCCGCGACCGCGAGCTCCGCTGCGACCGCAGCGCCGTCGCGTGGCCGCTCCCCCGCCTCCTTCGCCAGCATCCGCGCCACCAGGCGCTCGAGCAGCTCCGGAACGTCGCCGCGGAGCTCCCCGAGCCGCGGCGGCTCTTCCAGGACGACCTTGATGAGGAGCGCGAGCGCGCTGTTGCCGAGGAACGGCGGGCGCCCCGCGAGGCACTCGAACAGCACGCACCCGAGCGCGAACACATCGGCCCGGGCGTCGATGCGCGAGTCGCCGCGCGCCTGCTCGGGGGCCATGTACCCGGGCGTGCCGAGCACCGCGCCGGGCGACGTGAGGCTCTGCGTGAGCCGGAGGTCGCGCGCGATGCCGAAGTCGAGCAGCGTGGCGCGCTCGACCGCGCCGCCCGCGAGCATCAGGTTGCTCGGCTTGAGGTCGCGGTGAACGATGCCTAGCTGGTGCACCGCGCCGAGCGTCGCCGCCACCCGCGCCGCCAGGGTCACGCTCTCGACCACCGAGAGCGGTCCTTCGGCGAGCCGCTCCTCCAGGGTGATGCCGTCGAGCCACCCCATCGCCAGGTAGGGCTGCCCTTCCCCGGTCATGCCGTGCGCCACGTACTGCACGACCCCCGGCAGCCGCAGCGTGACGAGCGCCTCCGCCTCCCGCGCGAACCGGCGCAGGTCGTGCGCGCTCGCGCCCTGCAGCACCTTGAGCGCGACCGCCTCGCCCGACAGCCGGTCGCGCGCGCGGTACACGTCCCCCATCCCGCCGGAGCCGGCGAGCCGCTCGATCTCGAACCGATCCTCGACCACTTCCCCGGCGCGCATCGCGACGCCAGTGTACTTCGCGCGAGCTCGGCCCCCTACGCCTCTCGCGCGCGGCACGTCCCCCTCGCTCACGCGAGCGAGCGACGGACAACCGCGAGCGAGTGCTCTATCACGCTCGGCTCCACACGGAAGCGGTGCAGCGCGCGACGACCCAGCTCCAGCGCGAGCGCCATCTCACCGATGACCGCCTCGTCCGCGCCCCGCTCCTGAAGGAAGACGCGATCCTCATGGCTGTGGGTCCGGGCCAGCACGGTCGCTCCCGGGCTGACCTCCCGGGCGTGCTCGAGCGCCCGGCGAACCGCCATCCTCTCGGGGATGCAGAGGATGAGCAGGTGCGCCGCGCGCAGCTGCGCCCGGTCGAGCACCTCCGGCAACCCGGCATCCCCGAACACGACCGTCACCCCTTGCGCGCGCAGCGACTCGACGGCGCGCAGGTCCTCCTCGATGACGACATACGGCTTGCTGTGTTGCTGCAGGAGCCCGCAGACGATGCTCCCCACGCGCCCGTAGCCGCAGACGATGGCGTGCTGCTCGATGCCCGCGGGCACGGTCGTGTCGCCGCCCTGCGCGTCGCTGCCGCGCCGCGACTGCACCCGGCGCAGCAGCGCGGGCGCCAGGGCGTTCACCATGGGCGAGAGCAGGATGGTCACCACCGTCGCGCTGAGCAGCAGGTTGAAGACCGGCGCCGTGAGGGCGCCCTCCTCGAAGCCGATGCGCGCGAGCAAGAACGAGAACTCGGCCGACTGGGCGAGCGCCGCGCCGACAAGGACCGCGAGCCGCGTCGAGCACCCCATCCAGCGCGCGATCACGGCCGTCACCGCCCCCTTGACGAGGAGGATCAACGCCACCGTCACGAGGACGAGCGCCCACGAGCGGAGCAGGAACGCCGGGTCGAGCAGCATCCCGATCGAGACGAAGAAGATCCCCGAGAAGATGTCGCGGAGCGGAATCGCGTCGCCCAGGATCCGGTGCGCCATGTCCGACTCGCCGACGACGACGCCGGTCAAGAACGCCCCGAGCGCGAGCGAGACCCCGAGCAGCGAGGCGCCGCCCGCCATGGCGAGGGCGAGCGTGACGACCACGAGCGCGAAGAACTCCCGGTTACGCAGCGCGGACGCGCGGCGAAGCGCCCACGGCAGGGCCCAGAACGACAGCGGTACGACGACGAAGAAGAACAGCGCCGCCTTGCCGATCAGCGGGCCCACGGCCTTCGAGCTCGGGGAGAGGAACCCGAGGACGGCGACGAGCGCCACCGTCGAGATGTCTTGAACCGAGGACCACGCGATCCCGAGCTGCGCATGGCGGCTGTCGAGCTCACCGCGATCGGAGAGGACCTTGCCGAGCACGGTGCTGGAGGAGTTCGAGACGACCGCCCCGAACGCGTAGGACTCGACGTGCCCCCAGCCGAGCGCGCGCCCGACCAGGTAACCGGCGCCGATCATCACGGCGACCTGGAGGAGCCCGCCGAGGATGGCGATCCGGCCGGCGCGGAGGAGCTCTCGCATCGAGAGCTGCACGCCGATGACGAACATCAGGAAGATGATGCCGAGCTCGGCCAGCTCGGTGATGGCCTGGGTGTCGCCGATGATGCCGGGCGTGAACGGGCCGATGGCGACCCCGGCGAGCACGTAGCCGATGATGAGCGGCTGGCGGAGGCGCAGCGCGACGGCGGCGCCGAGCAGCGCAGCGCCCAGGGCGGTGACGAGGTGCGCGAGGAGGCCGCTGCTCTGCATCAGGTCGGCGGTGACGTGGTCTGAGAAGACGGCACCACCAGGACGTCGCACGCCACCGCGCGCAGCACGTCCCCGGCCACGGTCCCCAGGAAGGCGTGCGCGACGCCGCTGCGGCCCTGGGTTCCGAGCACCAGGAGATCGTTCTCCGCCTTCTTGACGGCCTTCTCGATGAGGACCCTCGGCGACCCGTACTTGACGCGGGTCTTCCAGGCCGGCGCGTCGTCCGGCGGGACGTTCGCCTCCGCGAGCGCAGCAGCCAGGATCTGCGCCAGCTCGCGGAGCGCCTTCCGCCGGTACTCCTCGCAGTACTGCTCGGCCTCCTCCATCGACAAGCTGGGATAGGCCGACTCCAGGAACGGAGCGTCGTAGGCGTGGATGACCGATACCGTCGGGCGCGGCGGCGGGATCACCCGGAGCAGCGAGGTGACGACGTCACGAGCCGCGCCGTCGAGCGCCAGCGCGAGCGCTGGATGCCGGTAAGGGGCGCGCGGGCGCAGGCGGACCACCAGCACCGGAAGCCGCGCTTGCCGGACGACGCGCTCGGCGGTCGAGCCCAGGAAGAGGTCGCGAAGCCCGCGGCCTCCGCCGCGACCCACGACGATCAGATCGGCGTCGACGGCGGCCGCGTGCTGGACGATCTCGACGGCAGGAGCGCCCCCCCGCACGGCATGCCGGATCGTGACAGTCCGGGGCAGCGTCCGGGCCAGGGCCTCCACCTCGGCCTGGAGCGCCTTCCTCGCGTCGCTCGCGGCGCGCTCCTGGGAAAGGGGCTTGAGCCCCTCGGGGACCACGTGCAGGAGGGTGATCCGGGCGTCATCCGCCAGGGGCAGGAGCGCGGTCCGCCCGATCACCCGATCCGACGCCGGCGAGAGGTCCATGGGGACGAGCAGCGAGCGGAACCTGCCGGGCGCATGGCGCGCTTCGTGGTGCGATGCGGGGGTGCTCTGGGTCATCGGTCAATCCTACCCCCCGAGCGGGACAGTGCGAGGAAGCGCCCGCGCAGCGTCGACGGCGTCGTGGCTGCCCGCCACGTCATGGCGGTTCCCCTCGCGGCCCCGACTTGCCGCAGCAGGGGAGGGAGCTCGCCGCGCGGGCCGGGCTCCCTCCCCCTCGGGCCGGGCTACTCCGTGGCCGCCGCCTCCCCCGCCCCGGCCGCCGCGCCCGCCGCCGCCTCCACCTCGCAGCGCACCACCACGACCTCGCCGTCCGCGAGCTCCGGCCGCTCCACGAGCGCGTGCGCGCCCGCGCGCACCGCCGCGAGCAGGTCGCCCAGCGAGGGCCGCAAACGGGCGAGCGTCGCGGCGTTCGCGCCCAGCGCGAGATCCGTCACCACGCGCCCCACGCTCGCGCCGAGCTCGCTCTTGCGCTTGTTGACGGCCGCCATCGCCGCCGCCGCGAGCTCCAGGAGCCCGGCGTCCGCCGGCGCCGCGACGTCCGCGAAATCCGCCGCCGCCGGCCACGTCGCCCGGTGGATCGAGGCCTGCCCCGTCTCCTCCGCGTACACCCAGCGCCAGACCTCGTCCGTGATGTACGGCAAGACCGGCGCGAACAGCCGCAGCAGCACCGACAGCCCGAGCCGCAGCGCCGCCACCGCCGAGCCGCGCGCCGCCTCCCCGGCGCCGCCCTCGCCGCGCGCGCGCGCCTTCGCGAGCTCCAGGTAGGCGTCGGTGAACCAGCGCCAGAAGAAATCCTCGGTGCGCTCGAGCGCCGCCGCGAACTCGTGCTCATCGAACGAGCGCGTCGCGTCCGCCACCACCGCCGACAGCTTGTGCAAGAACGCCCGGTCGAGCTCCTCCGAGACCGGATGGATCTCCGCAGACTGGCTGAGCACGTACTTGCTCGCATTCCAGATCTTCGTGACGAGGCGCTTCCCGACCTTCAGCACCTTCTCGTCGAACGCCGTGTCCGTGCCGAGCCGCGCGCTCGCCGACCAGTAGCGAACCGCGTCGGAAGAATACGCGTCGAGCAGGTGCATCGGCGTGACGACATTGCCCTTGCTCTTCGACATCTTCTTGCGATCGGGGTCGAGGATCCACCCCGAGATCGCGATATGACGCCACGGGATCGACGACTCGTGCAGCATCGCCTTGGCGATCGTGTAGAACGCCCATGTCCTGATGATGTCGTGGGCCTGCGGCCGCAGATCGGCCGGGAACAGCCGCGCGTGGCGCTCCTTGTCGTCCCCCCAGTGCGAGCTGATCTGCGGTGTGAGCGAGCTCGTGAACCACGTGTCGAAGACGTCGGACTCGGCGGTGAAGCCGCCCGGCTTGTCGCGCTGCGACGGCTCGTACCCGGGCGGCGCGTCGACCGTCGGGTCGATCGGGAGCCTCTCGCGCGTCGCGAGCAGCGGCCTACCGTGATCCGGGTTGCCCTCGGCGTCGAGCGGATACCAGACAGGGAACTGCACGCCGAAATAGCGCTGGCGGCTGATGCACCAGTCGCCCTGGAGCCCCTCGGTCCAGTTGCGGTACCGGAGGCGCATGAAATCCGGGTGCCACGCGATCTTGTCGCCGAACTCGAGGAGCTCGGCCTTCTTGTCGGAGAGCCGGACGAACCACTGCCGCGTGGGCACGAACTCGAGCGGCTGGTCGCCCTTCTCGAAGAACTTCACCGCGCGCTCGATCGGCTTGGGCTCGCCCCGGAGCGCCGGGCCGGCGCCGGGCGCCGCCGCGTGCTCGTCGCGGCGGAGGAGCTCGACGACCGCGGCGCGCGCCTGCTTCACCCCCTTGCCCTGGAGCGGCGCATAGGCGGCGTTGGCCGCGGCCGGGTCGCGGCTCTGCCACTCGCCCTCACCGAACGTCACCGGGAGGACACGGCCGTTCTTGCCGAGCATCTGCCGGAGAGGGAGCTTCTGCTCCCGCCACCAGATCACGTCCGTCGCGTCGCCGAAGGTACAGACCATCAGGATGCCCGTGCCCTTCTCGCGATCGACGAGCGGGCTCGGGAAGATGGGCACCGGGGCGCGGAAGATCGGGGTGAGCGCCGTCTTGCCGAAGAGGTGCCGATACCGCGGGTCCTCCGGGTGCGCCGTGACGCCGACGCAGGCCGCGAGCAGCTCCGGGCGCGTCGTGGCGATGATGAGCGGCTCGCCCGTCCCCTCCACCGCGAACGCGATGTCGTGGAACGCGCCGGACTGCTGGCGATCTTCGACCTCCGCCTGGGCGACGGCGGTCTGGAAATCGACGTCCCACATCGTGGGCGCGAAGACCGAGTAGAGATGGCCCTTCTCGTGCAGATCCAGGAACGACAGCTGCGCCGTCCTGCGGCAGTGATCATCGATGGTGGCATACTCGTGCTGCCAGTCGACCGAGAGGCCCACCCGGCGGAAGAGCGCCTTGAAGACCTGCTCGTCCTCGCGCGTGACCTTGTGACAGAGCTCGATGAAGTTGGGCCGCGACACGATGCGCGGCGGCTCCTTCTTCATCGCCTCCGGCGCCGCCTGCGGCAAGGTCAGGCCGGGCTCGTACGGCGTGCGCACGTCGGTGCGGACGTGGAAGTAGTTCTGCACGCGCCGCTCGGTGGGCAGGCCGTTGTCGTCCCAGCCCATCGGGTAGAAGATGTTGAAGCCGCGCATCCGGCGCTGGCGGACGACGACGTCCGTGTGCGTGTAGCTGAAGACGTGGCCGATGTGCAGCGAGCCCGAGGCGGTCGGCGGCGGCGTGTCGACGACGAAGGTCTCCTCGCGGGGACGCGACGGGTCGTATCGGTACGTCCCGGCGGCCTCCCACACGTCGGCCAGGCGCTGCTCGGCGACGGGCGAGTCGAAGTGCTTCGGGAGCGTCGCGGGATCGATGGTGCGGAACGTCTTCTTGGTCGTCACGTGGTCACCTGCAGAACAGACCCCGCAGGAACCGCCCGCGGGGGCGGCATCCTACGTCGTACCCAGGGTGCCGCTCAAGGCGCGCCGCGCCGCGGGGCGGCGATCCGCGAGCGCGTCCGCCCGAGGCCGGCAGCTCCGCCGTGGCGCCGTGGCGAGGCCGGCGGCGCGGTCGCGGAGGGGCCGGAGGCTCAGTCGTAGCGCTCGACGTGGACGTGCTTGCGGGGGACGCCGAGCTCACCGCGGGCGAGCTCGCGAACGGACGAGACCATCCGATCGAGGCCGCAGATGAAGACGTGCGGGGCCGGGTCGCCGCTCTTCTCCGCGAGCGCCCGGTAGAGCTCGGGCACGTGCGCCTGCACGTAGCCGCGGCGGCCGGACCACGAAGGGCCGCCCCTCGAGAGCGTGATCTCGTAGCGGATCCGGTCGGATTCGCGCGCGAGCGCCTCGAGCTCGTCGCGGTAGATGGCGTCCTCCTCGAAGCGCGCGCCGAACAGGATCCACAGGTGGGGCGCGGCGAGCCCTGCGCGCAGGGAGGCGTGCAGCATGCTCCGGAGCGGCGTGAGGCCGGTGCCCGTGGCGACGAACAAGGAGGGCGCGGGATCCCCGGGATCGCGGGTGAAGAGCCCGTGCGGGCCGATGGCGCGGAGCGTGGCGCCGGGCTCGAGCCGGTGCAGGTGCTCCGAGCCGGCCCCGCCCTCCACGAGCGTGACCGCGAGATCGAAGCGAGGCGAGCCGTCGGGGGCGGAGGCGATCGAGTAGGCGCGCTTCACCTCGCCGCCCGGGAGCGGGAGCACGAGGTTGACCCACTGTCCTGCCTCGAACAGGAACGACCTCCCGTCGGCGCGCTCGAACGAGAGCTCGCGCACGAAGGGGCTGAGAGGCCGGGCGGCGACGAGGCGGGCTTCGAACGGTTCGGCGTGGATCATGGTCGGGCCCGGCGAGGCTCAGGCTGCGGGAGCCGCGCCGGGTGGCGAGGTCTTACCGCAGCCTGCGCCTCGGCCCAATCACCATCGAAGCCGGGAGGGCGCGCCATCGAGGGGATCCCGGGCCTCAGGTCCGGGACACCGCCGGAGGGCGGCCACGCCGCCGAGCGCGGCCGGGCCGGAAGCCCGGGTCCGCGCTCGGCGGGGGAGCCGGCGCGGGATCTACCGCTGCACGCCCATGCGGCGGCGCTGCGGGATGTTCACCGCCGGCCGGGCGCGATCCTGGCTGGGGAGCGCGCGCGGCGGGCGGATGTCCCGGTGCGCGGGCTTCGGCGCAGGGGGCTGCCCTCGCTGCGGCGGGCGCGGGTCGGGTGTCTTGGCCGAGCCCAGCGCGAGGTCGGAGACGGGGAGATGCGCGCGTCGTTGCATAGAATCCTCCATTCGATCGGTCATCACCACATCAGGAAGAGCACCAAGGCTGAACGAAACCTTCGAAGAACCGGATCTCATAAACCCTCCATTCATCGTACGACCCCGGACTGCAGACAGACCGACACCGCGACGGAGGCCGGCTCTCCGGGCCTCTCCCTGACCGCTCGACCGGCGCTCTCTCGACGCACCTCCGCCTCTCGTCGCGACGGGACGGTCCGCCTCACCGCACGCTCCCTGTCGAGAGGCCTCAGCGTCTCGACGTCAGGAGAGATGGCGAGTCGGCCCGTCGCGCCACGAACCATCCGGCTCGGTGCTTCGCGCGAGCGGCCAGCGAGC
>JAICEP010000343.1 GCA_025924095.1 Sorangium sp. | reverse complement strand
GGGTGGTAGTTAAGTTGGTTATAACGCCGGCCTGTCACGCCGGAGGCCGCGGGTTCGAGTCCCGTCCACCCCGCCAACGTTCTTCCGTATTTCCGAGCTGCCGTTCACCTGAGCTTCCTCGGTCGCCCTGCATCGCTCGATGCAGGGCAGCGACGAGATCTGGCTCGTGGGCAGCGCGTACCGAGCAGCGCCGGTGCTCGCTGGGCGATCGGCTCACTGACATCTGGGGTGGTAGTTAAGTTGGTTATAACGCCGGCCTGTCACGCCGGAGGCCGCGGGTTCGAGTCCCGTCCACCCCGCCAGCACGTCTCGGATCTCCGACGCTCGACCGTCAGGCCGCCTTCCGCTGGACCGCACGCGCGGGCTCACGCGTCCCAGCGCGCGGAGCTCACCGCGCCATCACGCGCTGGATGGCCGCATCGAGGTCGCGGAAGCTCACCGGCTTGATGAGGTGCTCCACGAAGCCGGCGCGTATCGTCTTGCGGCGATCCTCCTCCATCCCGTAGCCGCTCAGCGCGATGGCCTTGAGCTCGTTGCCGGCGGACCGGATCGACGCGATCAGCTCCGTGCCGCTGCCGTCGGGGAGCCCGAGGTCGCTCACGAGCAGATCGAACGCCTCCGCCCCGACCAGGTCGAGCGCCGAGCGCACGCTCCGGGCGATGCGCACCGTGTGGCCGGTCAGCGTGAGCAGCTCGCTCATCATCTCCGCCGTGTCCTCGTGGTCCTCCACGAGCAGGATGCGCAGCGCGCGCCTCGGCGCGGCCGTCCCGGCGGCCTTCGCCTGCGCCGGCGTCACGGCCGCAGGCGGCCTCGCGGAGGGCAGCAGGACGCGGAAGGTCGCCCCGGACCCCCGCCCCGGGCTCGACGCCGTGATCGTGCCGCCGTGCAGCTGCACGATGGCGCGCGAGATCGCGAGCCCGAGGCCGAGCCCGCCGAAGTGCCGCGTCGTGTCCGCGTTGCCCTGCTCGAACGCGTCGAAGATCCGCGGCAGGACCTCGGGCTCGATGCCGACGCCCTGATCCCGCACCTCGATGACCACCTGCGCGCCCTCGTGGTAGCAGCGCAGCTCGATCTGCGACCCGGGATAGCTGAACTTCACCGCGTTCTTCAGCAGGTTCCAGACCACCTGCTCCAGCCGGGCGACGTCCGCCGAGACCCAGTGCTCGCCCGGAGCGACGTCGAGCGTCAGCCGGATGCTCTTGGCGTCGACCTCATCGGCGCAGATCTCCATCGCGTGCTCGATCACCGTGCGCGCCGCGACCGCCTGCGTGATGAGCTCGAGCTTGCCTCGCACCACCCGCGTCAGGTCGAGGAGATCGTCGATGAGGCGCGCCTCGAGCTCGGCGTTGCGCTGGATCATCTCGACGCTCCGGCGGACATCGTCGACCAGATCGTCGCGGCGGAGCAGCCGCGACGCGGCGGTGACGACCGGCGTGAGCGGCGTCCTGAGCTCGTGCGACAGGACGGCCAGGAACTGATCCTTCGTGCGGTTCGCGTGCTCCGCGGCCTCGCGCGCCGTGATCAGATCGGCCTCGACCTGCTTGCGGCGCGTGATGTCCTGCACCACCGCCATCGTGTGGGCGATGCGGCCGCCCGCGTCCCGTATCGCCGTCACCGTGGTGCTCGCCCAGAGGCGCCTCGCGTCCCTCGTCACGTAGCGGTTCTCGATCGCGAAGTCGCTGATCTCGCCGCGCAGGAGCCGCTCGTACAGCTCGGCGACGGCGCTCGCGTCCTCCGGGGCCGTGACGTCGAGGAGCGCCTTCCCGAGCAGATCCGCCGCCTCGTGGCCGAGCATGGCGGCGAACTTCCGGTTCACCCGCACGAAGCGGCCCGCGCCGGGCTCGCACTGGACCTTGCCGACCACCGCGCTCTCGAAGATCGTGCGGAAGTCCTCCTCGCTCGCGCGGAGCGCCTCCTCCGCGCGCTTGCGGCGGGTGATGTCGGTCAGCATCGCCGACGCGCCGATGATCTTGCCGCCGGCGTCGTGGATGGGCGCGACGCTGATCGAGACGTCGACGCGGGCGCCGCCGCGCGCGATCCCCAGCGTCTCCACCGGCTCGAGGCGCTCGCCGGCGAGCACCCGATCGAGGACGGCGCGCATCTCGTCGGCGCGCTCGGGCGCGACGATGAGGTGCGCGGGGCGGCCGGTCACCTCCTTCTCGCCGTAGCCGAACATCCGCTCCGCGGCCGCGTTCCAGCTCGTGATGGCCCCGTCGACCGTCGCGCCGAGGATCGCCTGCTCGGCCGACTCGACGATCGCGGCGAGCTGGCCCCGCTGCACCTCGGCCTCCTTCACGCGGGTCACGTCCACGAGCGTGATGACCACGCCCGAGATGACGTTCGTCAGCGTGCGGTACGGCAGGACCCGCATCACGTAGCAGCAGCGGCCGTCGTCGAGCTGCACCTCCCGCTCCTTCGGGGCGAGCGTCCGCAGGACGTCGCGCGCGTCCGAGGCGAGCGACGAGGCGTCGAAGCGCGCCGCGATGTCGAGGATGGGCCTGCCGACGTCGCCCTCGATCAGCCGGAAGACCTCCGTCGCCGCGGGCGTGAACCGCCGGATCCGGAGCTCGTCGTCGAGGAACACCGTCGGGATCTGCGTGCTGAGCAGGAGGTTCTGGAGGTCGTCGTTCGTCGCGTCGAGCGCCTCGATCTTCGCCTTGAGCTCGCTGTTCAGCGTCTCGAACTCCTCGTTCAGGCTCTGGAGCTCCTCGTTCATGCTGAGGAGCTCCTCGTTCGAGCTCTTGAGCTCCTCGTTCGACGTCTCGAGCTCCTCGATCGTCGTCTGGAGGTGCTCCCGCGTGGCCTTGAGCTCGTGCTCGAGCTGGTCGAGGAGCGGCGCGCTCTCCCGCCGCGGGCCGAGCGGCGGCGTCTCGCCCCGCGCCGCCGGCAGGAGCTCGTCGAACAGGACGACGAACAGGCCGAGATCGTCATCGAGGCCGCCGAGGGGCCGCACGACGAGGTTGAGGCGCTGCGTCCCCCCGAGGGTCTCGACCGCGATGTTCTCGTGGACCACCTGCTCGCGCATCCGGACGGCGCGGTGCACGGCCGACCGCACCTCGGGGCGCAGCGCCCGCAGGACCATGTTCGAGACGTTGACGTCGAGCGCCCCCGTCGACGGCTCGAGGTACTTCCCCGTCTGGCCGGACAGGTACACGATGTCGCCCTGCTCGTTCACGACGACGCACGGCGGCCCGTAGCGCTCTAGGAGGCACCGCTCGATGGTGCGCTCGATGCTCTGCTCCGGCGACCAGGCGCTGCGGCGCACGAGCTCGCTGGCGCGCCGCGCCGCCCCGGTCCGCTCGCCGAGCGGGAGCCGCGGCAGCGCGTGCCCGACGACGCGCTTCTTCTGGAAGATGCGCCGCTTGCCGTCGACCGCGCGGAACAGCTCGGTCCGCTGCGACACGCTCTCCGAGGGGCCGAGGAGCAGGTAGCCGCCCTCGACGAGCGCGTAATGGAAGAGGCCGAGGACGCGCTTCTGGAACTCGCCCTCGAGGTAAATGAGGACGTTGCGGCACGAGATCAGATCGATCCGCGAGAACGGCGGGTCCTTGGTGAGATCGTGCCGGGAGAAGACGCAGACATCGCGGATCGCCTTGGCGACCGAGCAGGTGCCGCCCTCCTCGGCGACGACGAAGCGCGCGAGGCGGTCCGAGGAGATGAGCCGCGTCGCCTCCCTGGGGTAGCGGCCCTGCCGGGCGATCTCGATGGCCTGGTCGTCCAGGTCGGTGCCGAAGATCTGCACGCGCGGCGCCGCGGGGAGCGCCTCGATGTGCTCCATGAGGAGCATCGCGATCGAGTAGACCTCCTCGCCGGTGGCGCAGCCCGGCACCCAGACGCGGAGCGGGCTGTCCGCCCCGCGATCCGCGAAGAGCGCCGGCACGAGCTCCGCCCGCACCGCCTCGAAGGTGTCCGGGTCGCGGAAGAAGTCGGTCACGCCGATGAGGAGATCGCGGACGAGCTGCATCGGCTCGTCCGCCTCTCGCCGGAGCTGCGTCATGTAGTCGGCGATCGAGGTCGCCCGCACCACCTGGGCCCGGTGCTGCACCCGCCGGAGCAGCGTGGTCCGCTTGTACTGGCGGAAGTCGTGCCCCGTGCGCTCGATGATCAGGGCGCAGATCTCGGGCAGCCGCGCGGCGATCTCCTCGACGAGGTTCGCGCGATCCTCCTCCGCGGGGAGGCGCCGCGCGTACTCGAGCAGCGCGGCGGGCATGTCGCGGATGGCGAGCACGCAATTGACGAGCCCCGCCTCGATCGCGTGCCGCGGCATCTCCGGGTGGGCGGCCGTCGCGGGGTGCTGCGCGATCGTGAGCCCGCCGTGCTCCCGGACGACCTTGAGCCCGGTCACGCTGTCGTGCCCCGACCCGGAGAGCACCACCGCCACGGCCCGCTGCTTCCCCTCCTCGCCGAGCGACCGGAGCAGCGCGTCGATCGCCGTGCGGGGCCCGCGCGGATCCACGAGCCTGCTCAGCCGAAAGACGCCGTCCTGGATCGTCGGCGTGGCGTTCGAGGGGGTGACGTAGACGTGGTTGGGCTCGATCGGCAGCCCGTCCGCCGCCTCCAGCACGCGCATGGCCGTGTGGGCCCCGAGCACCTGCGACATCACGACCGCGCTGTGCGGCTCGAGGTGCACGAGCACGAACACGAACCCGCTGTCGGGCGGCATCGCCGAGAGGAAGCTCCTGAAGGCCTCCTGGCCGCCCGCCGACGCTCCGAGAGCGACCATGAGGCTGTCGGCCAACTGCGGTCGCTGGGGCGACGGGGCGCCCGTCGCGGTATTGCGGCTCTCTCCGTCACTTCGCATCAAAGCGCTCCGACGTTTAGTACACGTCCGGGACAACAGCCAGAGAGCGTCGGCACAAAGCGCGCCAGGGGAGCTTCATAAGGATCTACCCGACCGTCATCTCCTGTGGCACGACCACCTGACAGCGCCTGTGACTCGAACAGCCTCAGTCCATTTCGCGGGCGCGAATGCGACGCTTCTCCTTGACAAATCACATCATCTTCGCATGCATGGCCGCCGAGCGGCCGGCTCGGCCGCGGAGATACGGAGCGCTTGATGAGTCGATCTCTTATCTGGTGGAAGGCGACATCCGTCACGGTGAAGGCCGCGGCGGCGTGCGTCGTGGGGGTCACCCTGGGCGCCGCGGTGCTCGTCGGGCGCTGCGCTGTGACGCAGCCGCAGCGGACCGAGCCGGTCCTCGTGAGCGGCGCGGTGATCACGATCGACGCGGTGCCCGCCGCGCCGCCGGGGGTCGTCGTGGTCGGTCAGGCGACGGACTTCGGCGGGCCCCATGCCTCCGGGGTCAACGCGCTGCGCGGCCTCGTGTACTTCGTGCCGAACGGCACGTCGCACCTCCTGAACACCGCCTCGCTGAGCCCGGTCGCGGTCCTCTACACGTCGCGGCTCGATATCTCGCCGCGCTCCTGGCAGAGCGGCTTCCCGGGCGTGCCCGGCGGCCGCAACGAGTGGTTCCAGATCTCGTACGAGGGAGAGTTCGTGACCGCGCGCAGCGGAGCGCACCAGTTCGAGCTGCTCTCGGACGACGGCTCCAGGCTCTTCATCGACGATCACCTGGTGGTCGACAACGACGGCCGGCACGAGCCGCAGGGCGCGCAGGGCTCGGTGATGCTCCAGCCTGGCAAGCACCGGATCCGGGTCGGCTACTTCCAGGGGCCGCGCTTCGAGATCGCGCTGCAGCTCTTCGTGACGCCCCCGCAGGGCGCGCGGCAGATCCTCGACATCTCCCGGGTGCTCTGAGCCCCTCGCGGGCGGGGCCGCGCCCCCTCAGCCGCCGCGCTGCGCGAGCGTGAGCAGCGCCTTGACCTTCGCGTACGAGATGTAGGGGTTGTCCTCCTCGCCCCCGAGATCGTCGGTGTCCTCGCCCGCGCCCTGGGCCCGGATCGGCATCCACAGGTAATCCGGGTGGAGCTCCCTGCCGTTGATCCCGTTGACGATCGACGGGTTCTTGATCCACTCACCCCCGAGGATCGTGAGGTCGTTGTCGAGCTCGAGCACGTAGTGTAGCTCCGAGACGGAGAGCGGGACGTCGCGCTGAGCGGGCGGGCGGAGGAGCGTCTCGCCGGTGACCGAATCGGAGATCATCCAGAAGCGCGCGGCCACGCGGACGAAGCGCCTCGCGCCCGGGTTGAACCGGTAATTGTAACAGTCGGCGCCCATATAGGCTCCGCCGCACATGAGCCGCGCGGCCTCCTGTGGGTCCACCTCCTCGATGGTGTCGATCGCGAACTGCTTGACGGGGAAGCTCCACACCTCCAGGTCCCACGTGTGGTCGACGATGAACATGAGCCGCTGCTTCTGGGTCGACTCGCCGGCGAGCGGCTTCGCGCCGACCCCGAGCAGCCCGGTCATGGCGACGTGCATCGTGGCGGGGTTGAGGTCGCGGCAGGCGGGGTCGATCGGCCTGCCGTAGACGTCGCGCGCCGTCCGATCCGCCCGCGTCTCGCAGCGGCGCCCCGTGAAGGTCACCGCGTCGCTGAAGTAGAGCTCGCTCATGAGCGCCTCGATGTCCGCCATGCGAAACAGGACGCAGTCGGTCTCCGCCGCGGCGCACTCGGTCACCTTGGAGCCGACGAGCTTCACGCGGACGTCGCGGCGCGGCACGGCGTCCTCGGCGGCGACGTAGGCTGACCACCCGTTGCAGTGTCCCCACCAGTACTCCGGATAGACGCCCTGGTAGAGCCCGTGATGCTGCAGCTCCCAGCGCGTGGCCGGACCGGCCACGACCACCGCCGGCTGGATATAAGGAGGGTTGCGCAGGTACTGGGGCCTCCGGAGATCGTCCGTGCTCCACGTGGCGATGCTCGCGAGCGACTCAGTCTGCCCCGAGTGAAAGAGGACGTCGTATTTCTCGACGGGAGAGAGGTTGTCCGGGTCGGAGGTCCGATCCGAGTAGTTCTTGACGGTCGAGTTCCAGCGGTCGGCGATGCCGTTCTGCCGCTGGGGCCACCAGTTCGAGGCGAACGCGTTCGTCTGCGCCTCGCCGCCCAGCAGCGTCGAGTCGAGCCGGAGCCGGGCGCCCTGGAGCTCGGGGTGCAGGTGCAAGGGCAGGTTGGCGCCGTCGATCGCCTCGCGGGCGCCGCGCCCGGGGAGGAGGAGCTGGTGGGAGCCGCCGAGGATCTGGCCGGTCTCGGGCGAGTAATCCAGCACGTAGGGCACGGGCCCACCCTCGATGAACCGGAAGGTCGCGCCGTTCAGGCTGCTCGCCGCGACGGCGACGCTCTCCTCCGGCGCGCGGTCGAGCTCCGCGCAGCCCAGGACCAGGAATACCGAGCTCACGAGGCTCGCCTTCATCTGCGTCTTCATCGCTGATCCCCCCGCAGATCGACGCTCGCCGATCCCGCGAGTGTTCTCTGCAGAGGCCGCGCCACCGGCCTCGGCGGTAAAGAGCGCAGCCATTGCACGCGGCGGCAGCCCGAGCATTCACCGCGCGCCGATGCGCCAGAGCACGACCTTCACGGTGTCGATGAGGATGGAGATATCGAACCAGAGCGAGAAGCTCTTCATGTAATAGAGATCGTACTGGAGCTTCTCCAGCGCGTCCTCGGCGGACGCGCCGTAACGGCAGCGCACCTGCGCGTGCCCCGTCACTCCCGGCTTCACGCAGAGCCGCTGCCGGAAAAAGGGGATCTGCTTCTCCAGCGCCTCGATGAACTCGGGGCGCTCGGGCCGCGGCCCCACCATGCTCATCTCCCCGACGAGCACGTTCCAGAGCTGCGGCAGCTCGTCGAGCCGCGTCCTCCGGATGAACCGCCCGACGCGGGTCACGCGCGGATCGTCCTCGATGGCCCACGCGGCCCCGTTCTTCTCGGCGTCGGTGCGCATCGACCGGAACTTGTGGATCCTGAACGGCTTCCCGAGGGCCCCTGTCCGGATCTGTGAATAGAGCGCCGGACCGGTGGAATCGAGCTTCACCGCGATGACCGTGAGCGCCATCAGCGGCAATGCGATCACGAGCCCGGCGGTCGCGCACACGACGTCGAAGATCCGCTTCGCGACGAGCGTCCGCCGCCGCACGCTGAACCCGTGAGAGAAGATGATCTGGCTCGGCTTCAGCTCGCGCACGCAGATCTTGCCGGTCACGCGCTCGTAGAAGTCCATGCCCTCCTCGATCTGGACGCCGCGGAACTTCAGATCGAGCAGCTCCTCCAGCGGGAACGCCGCGCGGCGCTCGGAGGTCGCCACGATCACGGCCGCGACGCCGCGCTGCTCGACGAGGCGCAGGAGATCCTGGTACCTCCCCGCGATCTCGGGCTCGTCGATCGGCTCCTCGTCCCTGACCACCCGGCCGGCGAGGCGCAGCCCGAGGACGTCTCCGTCCTTC
>JAICEP010000342.1 GCA_025924095.1 Sorangium sp. | reverse complement strand
GGTGATCGGCATCGATCTCGGGACGACGAACTCGTGCGTGGCGGTCGTCGAAGGGGCAGGGGTCGCCTCGGCCGGCGACGTGCGGGTGATCCCGAACGCCGAAGGCGCGCGCACGACCCCCTCCGTGGTCGGCTTCCCCGCGAGCGGTGAGCGCCTGGTCGGGCAGGTGGCGCGGCGCCAGGCGGTCACGAACCCGCAGAACACCATCTATGCGGTGAAGCGGCTGATGGGCCGCAAGTTCAGCGCGCCCGAGGTCAGCAAGCAGGCCCTGCTCGCCCCGTACAAGATGGTCGAGGCGGCGAACAGCGACGCCTGGGTCGAGGTCAAGGGGCGCAGCTACTCGCCCCCCGAGATCTCGGCGATGATCCTCGGCCAGATGAAGCAGGTCGCCGAGCGGTTCCTCGGCGAGCCGGTGACGGAGGCGGTGGTGACCGTCCCGGCCTACTTCGACGACGCGCAGCGGCAGGCGACGAAGGACGCGGGGCGGATCGCCGGGCTCGAGGTGCGCCGGATCATCAACGAGCCGACCGCCGCGGCGCTCGCCTACGGCCTCGACAAGGTGAAGGCCGAGACGATCGCGGTCTACGACCTCGGCGGAGGGACGTTCGACATCTCGATCCTCGAGATCGCGAGCGGGGTCTTCAGCGTCAAATCGACCGGCGGCGACACGCACCTCGGCGGCGAGGATTTCGACCAGCGGATCATCGACCTGCTCGCCGACGAGTTCGATGGCCTGCACCGGATCGATCTGCGCCGGGATCGCATGGCGCTGCAGCGGCTCAAGGAGGCGGCGGAGAAGGCGAAGCACGAGCTCTCGTCGTCGCTCGAGACCGAGATCAACATCCCCTTCATCGCCGTCGGCCCGGGCGGCGGGCCGCTCCACCTCGAGCGCACGATGCGGCGCAACGAGCTCGAGATGCTCTGCGAGAGCCTCATCCGGCGGACCATCGACGTCTGCCGGGCGACGCTCGGGGACGCCAAGCTCCCCGTCTCGGCCGTCAACACCGTGGTCCTCGTCGGCGGCATGACGCGGATGCCCTCGGTGCAGGCGGCGGTGCGCGAGTTCTTCGGCCGGGAGCCGAACAAGGGCGTGAACCCCGACGAGGTCGTCGCGGTCGGGGCGGCGCTGCAGGGCGCCGCGCTCTCGGGGCACGTGGACGAGGTGCTGCTCCTCGACGTGACGCCGCTGTCGCTCGGCGTCGAGACCGGCGGCGGCGTGATGTTCAAGCTCATCCCGCGGAACACCACGATCCCGACCGAGCGGAGCGAGATCTTCACGACGAGCGTCGACAACCAGAGCTTCGTGCCCGTGCACGTGCTCCAGGGCGAGCGCGAGATGGCCGCCGACTGCCGGAGCCTCGCCCGCTTCGAGCTCACCGGCATCCCGCCCGCCCCCCGCGGGCTGCCCAAGATCCAGGTCACCTTCCGCATCGACGAGAACGGGATCGTCCGCGTCGAGGCGCGGGATCTCGGGACGGGGCGGGTGCAGGAGGTCCGGGTGACCCCGACGAGCGGCCTCACGCCGGACGAGGTCGACCGGCTCGTCCTGGAGGGCGAGCGGTTCAAGGAGACCGACACGCTCCGGCGCGAGCTCGCCGAGATCCGCAACCAGGCCGAGACCCTCGCCTACACGACCGAGCAGGCCCTCGAGGGCTACGGCGATCTGCTCGACGCCGAGCTCCTCGGCGAGGTGCACGCCGAGTGCGCCGCGCTGCGGAAGCTGCTCGACGGCGGCGGCGATCTCGACGCGCTCCGGGCGGCGTACGCGCGCCTCGAGGGGGCGGCGTTCCGGATCGCCGAGTCGATGTATGGAGGGGATGATGACGCCGGCGCGAACAAGGCGGTCGAGACGTGACGCGCGGCCGGGCGACGCAGCCGGGGAGCAAAGACCGGCTCGCTCGCCGATCCGAGGCCGTCCCCTCCGGAGCGCCGCGCGCGCTCTAGACGCAAGGCTGCGCGGGGCTTCGACGGGACGATGCTGAACGAGACCTTCGGACGCTATCGCTTGCTCGAGCGCCTCGGCGAAGGCGGCATGGCCGAGGTCTTCAAGGCCAAGAGCTTCGGCGTCGAGGGGTTCGAGAAGGTCCTCGTCATCAAGCGCATCCTCCCCAAGCTCGCCGAGCAGGGGCGCTTCGTGGACATGTTCGTGCACGAGGCCAAGCTCGCCGTCCGCCTCTCGCACGCGAACATCGTCCAGGTGTTCGACCTCGGCCGCGTCGACCATCCGAACGGCGATCCGACAAGCTACTTCATCGCGATGGAGTACGTCCCCGGGCTCGACCTGGCGACGCTGCTCTCCCGCTGCCGGAGGTTGAAGCAGCCGATCCCCCTCGGCATGGCCGTCTTCATGACGGCCGAGATCGCGAAGGCGCTCGACCACGCCCACCGGCGGCGCGACGAGCAGTCGCGCGCCCTCGGCATCGTCCACCGCGACATCTCGCCCCAGAACATCCTGCTCTCCTGGGAGGGAGAGGTGAAGGTCACCGACTTCGGCATCGCCAAGGCGACGCAGTCGATGACCGAGGAGGAGGTCGGCGAGAAGCGCGCCGGCAGGATCCGCGGGAAGCTCGCGTACATGAGCCCCGAGCAGTCGCGCGCCGGCGCGATCGACGGCAGGAGCGACCTCTTCTCGCTCGGGACGGTGCTCTACGAGATGATCGCCGGCTCGAACCCGTTCGCGGCGCCGACGGCGTTCGAGGTCATGCGGCGGCTGCAGGCGAGCGAGTACCCGCCGCTCGCGCTCGTGCGCGCCGACGTGCCGAGGTCGCTCGTCGACATCGTGAGCACGATGCTCGCGAGGAACGTCGAGGATCGGGTCCCCGACGCCGGGCGGCTGCACGAGGCGCTCCTCGGGTTCTTCTACGCGACGGGCGAGCGGTTCGGGGCGAACGACCTCGCCGAGTTCCTGGAGCCGTTCCACGAGGAGAAGGCGGGCGCCGCGCTCGAGGCGAGCGCCGTGCTCGAGGAGGAGCCGATCGGGGCCAACGAGCGCACGCCGGTCGAGGTGCCGCACACGACGAGCAGCACGCGCAGCCGCACGGCGTCGGGGCTCCTCCAGCTGCTCGAGAAGGCCGACAGCAGCCCGGCCGCGCGCGGGCTCGGCGAGCGGCGCGAGGTCACGGCGCTCGTGCTCATCTTCACGGGCTCCGAGGACGACGCGGCGAGGCGCATCGCACGGGCCCGCGAGGTGCTGGCGCGCTACGGCGCGCTGCTGCTCGAGCAGGAGGCGTCGCAGCTCGTCGCCGTCTTCGGGCTCGGCGACGCCGACGGCCGCGACACCGAGGCCGCGGTGCGCGCCGCCCTCGTGATCCTGCGCTCGCGCGGCGGGGGCGCGGCGGCCTCGGCCGGCATCCACCTCGCCCGCATCCTGGTCGACAGCGCCGGCGCCCCGATCCGGGACGAGCGGCTCACGTCGCTCATCGCCTCGGCCCAGGCGCTCGCCCGCGCGACCGAGTCGCAAGTGGCCGTGTCACACCTCACCGGGCGCGTCCTCCGCAACGCATTCACGACCGAGGAGCTGCCCGGCGCGGGCCGGACCGCGCCCGAGGGGGGCCGCGTGGTCACCTCGGCGCAGCCCCCGGACGGCGCGTACGGCCGCTTCGTCGGCCGCCGCGACGAGCTCAAGCAGCTCGGGGACATCCTCGCCGACGCCACGAGGAAGCGCGCGCAGATCGCCGTCATCCAGGGCGAGCGCGGCATCGGCAAGACGCGGCTGCTCGCCGAGATGGAGCGGCGGCTCTCGAAGGGCGACTACAACGTCGGGGTCTACGTCGCGTCGTGCCCGCACAACGGCGCCGACGTCCCGTGGAGCGGCCTCACCGCGATGCTGCAGGTGCTCTGCGGCATCCAGGAGGGCGACGACGAGGAGCGCATCCGCGCGGTGCTGCCGCGGCTGCGCGCGCTCGGCCTGCGCGAGGACGAGTCCGCGGCGGTGCTCGGCCAGCTCGGCGCGGCGCTCGTCGACCAGCGGGCGCCGCAGGGGACGACCGCGATCCTGCGCGCGGCCTTCCCCCGGATGGTGCAGAGCCTCTGCGAGGATCGGCTCCACTGCTTCGCCTGGGACGACGCGCAGGCGATGGACCAGCTCACCGCCGAGACCCTCCTCGCCACGGCCGGCCGCGCCGGCGGGCTCCGCGCCGTGCTGATCCTGGCGACGCGCAGCGACCCGCCGCCGCTGCTCGCGGCGCACCCCCACTTCTACCGGATCCAGGTCGGCGAGCTCTCGGACAGCGACAGCGCGCGCCTCATGTCGGCGCGCATCGGCGCGACCTTCCTGCCGCCCGAGGTGCTCGCCTTCTGCCGCGAGCGCGCCGGCGGCCACCCGCTCTTCCTCGAGGAGCTCATCAAGGAGCTGAGCGACTCCGGCGCGCTCAGCGTCGTCGGCGGCGCCGTGAAGGCCCGGCTCGACGGCGCCTCGGCGGTGCCGCGCTCGCTGCGCACGCTCATCGCCACCCGGGTGCGGCGGCTCGACCCGAGCGACCGCGCCGTGCTCCAGGCGGCGGCGATCCTCGGCGATCCGGTGCCGACCGAGGTCCTCGCGGCGCTCCTCCAGCAGAAGCTCTCGCTCGTGAACCGCGCGATCTCGGGGCTCGCGACCCGCGATCTCTTGCGGCTCAAGGGCCCCGAGCAGGCGAGCTTCGCGTCGCCCATGCACGGCGAGATCGTCCTCGACGCGATCCCGCCCGAGCTCCGCCGGGAGCTGCACGCCGCGGCCGCGGCGGCGTACCTCGCGGTCGTGGGCGAGGACAGCGCCGAGCACGCCGAGCGCATCGGGCAGCATTTCTACCAGGCGGGCGATCGCGACCGGGCCGCCACGTTCCACGCGCGGGCGGCGCTCCACAAGATCCGCGCGAGCCAGCTCGACCCGGCGCTCCGGCTCATCTCCCAGGCGCTCGACCTCGGCGACCACGCCCACCGCTCGCCGGCGGAGCTCTCCGCGTGGCTCGGCGCGCTCGCGGACGTCGTCGTGCGCGTGCGCTCCGCGCCCGACCTCGGCGACGTCGCGGCCCGCGCGCTCCGGCGCATCGACGAGGCCGGCACCCCCGAGCAGAAGCTCTCGGCGCGCGTCGACGTGGCGCGCGCCCTCGGCGCGGTGGACCTCTTCGCGGACGCGTACGCGCGGCTGGAGGAGGCGTACGCCCTCACCGGCGACCGGGAGGACCTCCGCCGCAAGGCGCTCGCGTGCGAGACGGAGATCGGCGTGAGGACGGGCGATTTCACCCGCGCGGTCCGCGCGGTCGAGCAGCTCGAGGCGATGGGCGACATCGACGACGAGCGGCTGCTGCTCGCGATCTCCCAGACGCGCGCGGCGACGGGCGACATCGAGGCGGCGATCCGCGCGCTCGATCGGGCGGAGGCGCTCGGCAACCCGGGCGATCTCGCGGCGGCGAGCGAGCGCGAGAAGCAGCGCGTCCTCGTGCACGTCTTCCTCCGCGACTTCGCCGCGGCGGTGAAGACCTCGGCGCGCGCCGTCGACCTCGCCCGGTCCGCGGGCCTGCGCTTCGAGACCGCCGCCGCGCTGCACAACCTCGGCGACGCGAGCCGCCGGCTCGGCGATCTGCCGCGCGCCTACGCCTCGCTCACCGAGTCGAAGGAGCTCGCGGAGGAGAGCGGCCACGAGCGCCTCGTCTCGATCAACCGCGCGCACCTCGCCTACCTCGACGGCCTGAGCGGCGCGGCCGGCGCCGGCGATCTCCTGCGCGAGCTCGCGCGTTACGCCGACGCGCGCTCCTACCGGACGGACGCCCTGGAGAGCCGGTACCTGCTCGGCGCGCTCCTGAAGCACCGGGGCCAGGTCGAGGAGGCGCGGGGCGAGCTCGCGGAGGTGCTCGAGCTCGCCTCCGCGTACGGCAACAAGCTCGTCGCCGACGACGCGCGCACCGCGCTGTCCGAGCTCTGACCGCCCAGCGGCTGCGGCAGGATCTCCGGCGCGCGGCGCGCCTTGTTCGGCGCGGGCGCGCGCCTCATTCGTCGGCGAGCTTCTTCTCGAGCGCCTCGAGGTGGGCGCGGACCTGCGGATCGGAGTCGCGCTGCGCCTCGATCTTGCGGACGGCGCTCATCACGGTCGTGTGGTCGCGGTTGCCGAAGGCCCGCCCGATCTCCGGGAAGCTGCACTTCAGCCGCTGCTTGCACAGGTACATCGCCACGTGGCGCGCGAAGGCCACGCTCTTGTGGCGGTCCTTCGACGTGAGGTCGATCGAGCGCAGGTGGAAGTGGTGGCACACCGCGCGCTGGATGTCCTCGACGCTCATCATCTGCGCCCGCGGCGGCGACGTGGCCGTGATCTCGGCGCGCGCGAACGGCAGGTCCACGGGGCGACCCGTGAGCGAGCTCTTGGCCGCCAGCCGGATCAGCGTCCCCTCGAGCTCGCGGACGTTGGAGCGGACCATCTGCGCGAGGTAGAGCGCCACGTCGTCGGTGAGCGCGATGCCCTCGAGCGCCGCCTTGTTCCGGACGATCGCGACGCGCGTCTCCAGCTCCGGCACCTGGATGTCGGCGACGAGCCCCCAGGAGAACCGCGAGACGAGGCGCTCTTCCATGCGCTCGAGGTTCTGGGGGTACTTGTCGCTCGTCACCACGATCTGCCGGTCGAGCGTGTGGAGCGCGTTGAAGGTGTGGAAGAACTCCTCCTGCGTCTGCTCGCGTCCGGCCAGGAACTGGATGTCGTCGACAAGCAGCACGTCGCAGCTCGACCTGTACCGCGCGCGGAACTCGTCCATCCGGTGGTGCTGGTTGGCCGTGCTGAAGTCGTTCGTGTCCGTCGCGGCCGAGTCGGGGATGTTCGGCGCGTCCGGCCTGCCCGCGGAGACGCGGTGCGCGAGCGGGGGCGGGAGGTGGGGCTTGCCGAGCCCCGTGCCGCCGCAGATGAAGAGCGGGTTGTACCGGCGGCCCCCGC
Source organism: Sorangium sp. (assembly GCA_025924095.1). Taxonomy (GTDB): domain Bacteria; phylum Myxococcota_A; class Polyangia; order Polyangiales; family Polyangiaceae; genus Sorangium. Next base: position 1,448 of record JAICEP010000342.1, on the reverse strand, counting down.
CGCCGGCCGCCGCGATCGCGGCCGCGTGCGCCAGCTGGTTCGACGGGCCCACGACGAAGCTCGCGAAGGTGTGCTTCGGGTTCAGGTCGTCCGGCAGCGACGAGACGCGCCGGAGCGACGGCTCGGGCCGGGGCGCCGGCGCCGGCGCCGTGCTCGTCGGACGCACCCCGAGCGCCCGCGGGCGCACCGGGGTGAGCTCCACGCGCTTCGCGATCGGCGAGGCGAGGTGCTGATCGACCGTCCACGCCACCTGGACCGACCAGCCGGTGAGCTCGCGGATCTTGTCCGTCAGCGAGGGCAGGAAGTTGTCCCTGACCCACTCGAGGACGAACTCGTTCTGGACACGCAGCGTGAGCACGCCGTCGGTCAGATCATCGAACTGAACTCCCCCGAACCACTGATCAAAAGTTGCGGGCGAAAGCGTCCGCGTATGCTCGATCGCCTGATCGAAGACTTCGCGCGGCTCGTGTTTCGGAATCGTCATCGCTGCTCTGAAGTCCGCTCCACGAAAATAGGTTTCGGGGGCGACCGAAGAACCGTCGCCCCCAACTTATCCACAGGTCTCACAGCGAGGACTCGCCTCTAACTCCTGGAGATCTCTATGTTATTCTGAATGTAATCGAAGGGCGTGTCGACTTTTCAACAGTCCGCCCACGGCCGCTTCGCCCTCGGGAAATCGTCCGCATGCCTCCACAGAATGCGGGTCGATGGTACGGCCCCACTGCACCGGCGCTGGGCTCAGTCTCAGCCGAGCACGCCGATCGAGGTGGGGGTGCAACCGTCGCGTCGAGGTCCATTGCATTGGAAGACAGATCGGCACAGCCGTCCCCCATACCGCCTCACAGAGCTCGGTAGCCCGCAGCGCCCCTTTCGAGGCCACCCTTTGGAGGACCCGGTGCGGCACAGGACCGCCCCGAGGACGAATCCGAGGTAGCACCGGGTGAGTCCGGGCGTCTATCCCCAACTGCGAAACTTGATTCAAGTATCGAATATAACTGGTGTAAATTCAGTCCGTGGCGCACTGCGAAAACGGGTTCGCGTCCGGTGCGCTCTGGCCCTCGGACACAAGGCGCCAAAACTCCCGACGCGGGTCGGTGATTTTCACGACGCGCTCACGATGGCAGAGCAAAACCCGCTCATCTCGTCGTCAAGAGACTAAAAGGGGCGGATTTTCCTGCTTTTTTAGGAATGCGGAGGCCGTCCAGCACAGAGCGACCGGCCGGAAGCCATTTTCGAGGGCCGAGAATTTGCCCCCAGGGCCCCGGTCTGGGGTATGGCGAAGCGATGGCGTCGGGGATCCGGTTGACAAGGGGGGCACTCCTGGCGCCGCGGCCGGAGGGGGCGTCGCGCCGGGCGGCGGCCGCCTGGCGGGCCGGGGCCCTCTCGGCGGCAGGCGCGCTCCTGATGGCGTCGGCCGCGGGGCCGGCGGCGGCGGCCGACGAGCTGCC
>JAICEP010000341.1 GCA_025924095.1 Sorangium sp. | reverse complement strand
GCCCATCGCCGCCTCCAGGTTCTCGAGCACCGTGAGGCTGCCGAACACCGCGGGCGTCTGGAACTTCCGCCCGATCCCCAGCCGGACCAGGGCGTGCTCCGGCAACCGGTGCACCTCGATGGCCTCTCGCCCCGACTCCCCACCTCCGTGGAACACCACACGTCCGCTCGACGGCCGCGTCTTGCCCGTGAGGATGTCGAGCAGCGTCGTCTTGCCCGCGCCGTTCGGCCCGATCAGGAACCTGAGCTCCCCGCGCTCGATGGAGAAGTCGAGCCCGTCCAGCACCTTGAAGCCGTCGAAGCTCACCGTCACCTGCTGGATCTCGACGATGTTGCCGCGGCTCATCCCCTCGCTCCTCTGTTCGTTGTCGCGCTCATTCCTGCGTCCATCCCCGTGTCCATCCCCGTGTCCATTCCCGCGCTCGTCCCCGCTCATCTCCGCTCCTCCCCCTCAGCGCCCGGACGTCGCCGGCGCCTCGGTGCGCGTCGCCGATTGCTCGACCTCGCCCGCGCTCGCCGGCCCGGCCACGGCGGCCTCGCCGAGCGCGCCCGCCGGAGCCGCCGCGCCGGCCGCGTGGCGGCGCACGAGCCTCGACCCGTGGCGCCGCAGGAAGCCGGCGACGCCGGTCGGGAGCAGCATGACCGACGCCGCGAAGAGCGCGCCGAAGGCGAGCTGCCACACCTCGGGGTACGACTCGCTCAGCGCGCTCTTCCCCAGGCTCACAAGGATCGCCCCGACGACCGCGCCGATCAGCGTGCCGCGCCCGCCGACCGCCACCCAGGTCACCATCTCGATCGACGGCATCACGCCCATCGAGGACGGCGAGATGAGGCCGACCTGACAGACGAACAGCGCGCCGGCGATGCCGGCCATGCCCGCCGACAGCGCGAATACAAGCGTCTTCAGGGTGACCGGGTTGTAGCCGAGGAAGCGCACCCGGTTCTCGTCGTCGCGCATCGCCACGAGCAGGCGCCCGAAGCGCGACTGGGTGAGCCTCCGGCAAAAAAGATAGAGCGCCCCCAGGCAGAAGAGCGTCACGAAATAGAGCACCGTCTGCGTCGAGGCCGCCCCGCGCGCGAAGCCGAAGATCGTCTTCAGGTTCGTGATCCCGTTCGTGCCGCCCGTGAGCGCCTGCTGGCCGATGAAGAGGATCGACGCGATCAGCGTGAGCCCCTGGGTGATCAGCGAGAAATACACCCCCTGGACGCGGCTGCGGAAGACGAGGTAGCCCACCGCAGACGCGATCGCCATCGGCAGCAGCACCACGGCGCAGAGGGCCACGACCGGCGAGCGGAACGCCTCCCAGAAGAGGGGCAGCGCCTCGAGGCCGCTCCAGCTCATGAAATCGGGCAGGCGCGAGCCGGACGTCTCCAGCTTCAGGTACATCGCCATCGCGTAGCCGCCGAGGCCGAAGAAGAGCCCCTGTCCGAGGCTCAGCATCCCGCCGTAGCCCCAGATGAGGTCGAGCCCGAGGGCGACGATGGCGTAGGTGAGGAACTTGCCGAGCAGGTTCAGCCGGAAGTCGGAGAGCACGAGCGGCGCGACGAGGAGCGGCAACGCCACCGCGAGCGGCGCGCCCCAGGTCCAGAGGAAGCTGCGAAGGGTGGAGTCTCGAAGGGCCATGTCCGTGTCCTCTTCTATCGGGTGCGCAGGGCGAGCAGGCCTGTCGGCCGCCACTGCAAAAAGGCGATCACCAGCGCGAACACGAGCGCCTTGCCGAGCGACGCCGTCGTCGAGAGCTCGAGCAGCGTGTTCGCGACGCCGATCACGAGCGCCGCCACCACCGTGCCGGGCAGCCGCCCGAGGCCTCCGAGGATGACCACCATGAAGGCGTCGACGATGTAGTTCGTCCCGAGCGACGGCCCGATCGAGCCGAGCTGCGTCAGCGCGCACCCCGCGACCCCGGCGAGCCCCGCGCCGAGCGCGAACGTCGCGGCGTCGACCCGGCGCGTGCGGACGCCGAGGCACGAGGCCATCTGCCGGTTCTGCATCACTGCCCGCAGCCGCCTGCCGCCCGCGGAGCGGTGCAGGTACGTGTAGACGGCGACGATGCACGCGATCACGAGGGCGATCAGGAAGACGCGCTTGTAGGGCAGCTGCACCCCGCCCGAGAGCACGACGCCGCCGCTCAGCCACGACGGGCTCGAGACCTGCACGTTGGACGCGCCGAACAGGCTGCGCGCGGCCTGCTGCAGCACGAGGCCGACCCCCCACGTGGCGAGCAGCGTGTCGAGCGGCCTGCCATAGAGAAAGCGCACGATCGTGAGCTCGAGCAGGAGCCCGAGCACGCCGGCCACGAGGAACGAGGCCGGCAGCGCGAGCAGGAACCAGAGCCCGGCGTCCGTCCCCCCGACGAGCGGCGCAAGGTGCTGCCCGACGACGTACGTCGTGTAGGCCCCCGCCATGATGAACTCGCCGTGGGCCATGTTGATCACGTTCATCAGCCCGAACGAGAACGCGAGGCCCATCGAGATGAGCAGGAGGATCGAGCCCAGGCTCAGGCCGTTGAAGGCGTGGAGGAGAACTTCGTTCATGCTAGAGCACCGAACAGGTTGAGACGCCGCGCAAGAGAGGTTCGAGCCGCAGAGGCACAGCGGGCATCACGACGAGCCCCCTGTGCGCTCTGCGCCTCCGTGGTCGGGCCCTCGGGCTTCGAGGGCGGGACTGCCGCCTCCGGCCGCGCTACTTCGCGACCAGCTCCTTCGCCCAGGGGTATGCGGTGAGGTACGGGTCCGGCTGGACCGGCTTGCCCGAGCTCCAGACCTCCTGGATGAGGCCGTCCTTGCGGACCTGGCCGATGCGCACCGTCTTCCAGGTGTGCTGGTTCTTCCCGTCGAGCCGGACGAGCCCCCCGGGCGCGGCGTACTCGATGTCTCCGGCGCTCGCGGCCTGCTTCACCTTGGCCACCTCCGTGGACTTCGCCTTCTCGACGGCCAGCTTCCAGAGGTAGACCCCGAAATAGCCCGCCTCGATGGGATCGTCCGTGACGCGCGCGGCGCCGTACTTGGCCTTGTACGCGTCGACGAACCTCTTGTTCTCGGGGGTCTCCGTGGTCTGGTAATAGTTCCACGAGACGAGGTGTCCGGCGATGTTCTCGGCGCCGATGCCGCGCACCTCCTCCTCGGCGACGCTCACCGAGAGGACCGTCATCTTGTCGACCGTGTAGCCGGCGTCCTTGAACTGCTTGAAGAACGCCACGTTGCTGTCGCCGTTCAGCGTGTTGAAGACGGCGTCCGGCTTGGCCGCGCCGATCTTGCTGATGATCGTGCTGACCTCGGTCCCGCCGAGCGGCAGGTACTCCTCGCCGGCGAGCTCGCCGCCCTTCGCCGCGAGCTGGGCCTTGATGATCTTGTTGGCCGTGCGCGGAAAGACGTAGTCCGAGCCGAGCAGGTAGATGCGCTTCTTGCCCTGCTCGAGCAGGTAGTCGATCGCGGGGACGATCTGCTGGCTCGGCTCGGCGCCGGTGTAGAAGATGTTGGGCGACTGCTCGAGGCCCTCGTACTGGACCGGGTAGAAGAGGAGGCCGTTCAGCTCCTCGAACGAGGGCAGCATCGCCTTGCGGCTGGCGCTGGTCCACCCGCCGAACACGACGGCCACCCCGTCCTGCTGGATGAGCTTTCTGGCCTTCTCGTTGAACGTGGGCCAGTCGCTGGCGCCGTCCTCGATCACGGGCGTGATCTGCTTGCCGAGCACGCCGCCCGCCTTGTTGATCTCCTCGATGGCGAGGATCGTCGCGTCCTTCACGGCCACCTCGCTGATCGACATCGTGCCGCTCAGCGAGTGGAGCACGCCGACCTTGATGGTGGCGCTGTCCGAGGCGGGCGCCGCGGGCGCCGTCCCGGGCGCCGGCGCCTCCTCGCCCTCCTTGCTACAGGCGGAGAGCAGCGCCGCCCCGGCGAGGGCCGCCGCCGCGAAGCAGACCGCCCGCCGCCGAAAGGAGCCCGCCGCCGACCGCTCCTCGACGTCCAACCCAGACGTGAACATATTCAACGCATCCTCCTTGGGTGCCGGGTGCGCGTTCAATGCCCTGCATCGACGCGGCGCGGCGATCCGACTGCACAAGAGCCGTGGGAAAGCTCGGGAGTCGGCAACTGGAGACTCCCGGCTGGACACCGAAGGACCGCCCTGCGCAGCAGGGCTCGGCCCTCGGACAGGGGCCAGCGACACGACGTCGTGGTGAAATGTCTAATGCCGAGCGCGGTGTTTCCTCGAGGTTTCGTCGAGATGAAATGTCGACCGGCCGGGCGACGAGGCGCGCTTTCCGCCGGCCATTGGGGTCCCCGATCACAAAGCGAGTCCCGCGCGCGCCTCGACTGCGGCGGCTGTGGACACGGACACGGGCCGCGCGCGGGCGGGCAGGGCCGCGCGCGGAAGGGCGAAGGGCAGGGCCGTCCGAGGCGCCCGCGCGGCCGGGCAGGCGGGGGCTCGGGAGCGCCGGCCCCGGCAGCGAGGCGCGCGCGCCTCGCCCGGGCTCGCCGGCGCCGATACGGTGTGGGGAGCGCTGGCCTCCGCGCGCACGAGCGCGGAGCGCTCCGGCGCGGTTGCGATGAGGTGCGCTCTCCAGCGCAGTAAAAAATTTGTATCAAGAGCGGTGGAGTCCAGGTACATTGATGGATGCTGTCTACGCCCTGTGCTCGAGCGACACGGACGGCAGACGGGGTGGAGCGTATGGGAAGCACGAATCACAGGCCCGGTGAGACGGATGGGCGATCCTCGAGCGGTGGGGCGACGCCGAACAGCGTCGTGGCCGGGCCGCGGGACGAGAACTCGGTGGTGATCTCCCTGAGCGCGCTGCTCGCGGTGGAGCAGGCAGCGACAACGAAGGTGGCCGGCGCGCGGGTCGATCAGGGCCCGAAGGGCTCCGGGATGGTGGATATCCACGGACCGGCCGCCGGCGATGAACAGGAGCGCAGCAGCTACCTGGATCTCTTTCCGTTCGGCGCGCCCGAGCTGCCGGCGTTCAGGTCGCCTGATCTCACGCCGGTGCCGTCCGAGGTCCCGATCGACCTGCGCCCGCCGAGCGCGCGGCGGGCGGCGGGTGTGCGCCATGGCGTCATGGGCCTCGTCGGCGCCGCGGCCGTCGCCAGCGCGGTGTGGCTCGGCGCCCCGCGCGAGACGCTCCACGCGGCCGCGCAGCCCGGGGTGCGCTCCGCGGCGAGCGCGGCGCTTTCGCACCTGCCAAAGGTTGAGGCGAAGGCCCCGGCCGAGATCGCGGCGGCGCCTCCGGCAAAGCCGGGCGACAAGGCGAAGGAGCGCGCCGGCCGCGGGGCGAAGGCCCGGTCCGCCGCCCCGGCAGGCGCGGGCAAGGCGGCGGCGAAGCGCACCGCCGGGAGCAGCGGACCGGCCGCCGGCGCCGCCGCCCCGCCGCCGAGCCAGGGCGGCGCGCGCGCGGCGAGCGACCCCTGCAAAGGCGACCTCGACTGCGCCATGCGACGCGCCGCGGGCGGCTCGTAGCGCCGCCCGTCTCGCGGCGATCCAGCGCTCTTCCTTCCTCGCGTGAGCTCAGCGCACTTCGCGTGAGCTCAAAGCAGCTTGCCCGGGCGCCGCGCCGGCGCTCTGGCCTCGGCGGGACAGCCCGGACGAGCCGTGGGATCGCCGGAATGACGCGCCGCTGCAAACCGACCTGACTGGGCCGTTCGCCCGCCTGGATACTGCTTCCCTGTACGAGGATGTCGCACGAGCGAGCTCGTCCGATCCCGGTGTCGCGCGTGAGCCGCTGAGGACGCCTGCGCTCGTCGTGGTTCCCGGAGAGCAGGTTATCTACGCGACACACTTGATCCCCCACGTCGCCTCCGTGCTAGGGTCTGCTCTTGCTTCACAAATTCGCTGATGGTGGATCGCTCACACGCGCCTGGCGGGCACATCTCGCGGAAGCGCGCGCTCTTCGAACGCCTCCGGGGGGCACCCGCAAGGCGCAGCTGTGAGCACGCAGCGGATACCATCGCGTAAATTTCTGGTGTAGGAACAGAACCCGGCGCCAACGGCGGCGCTGAAGTGCACAGGAAGGGCTGCCGGGCGGCGTCGTCCGACGTGTCCTTCCACATGAGCAGCGCAACTCTTCTTGTCGGAGGATTCATCCATGAAAGCTCTTGGTTTTGCGGCGATCCTGGTCAGTGTGTGTGCGTTGGCGGCCTGTACGGTCACAAGCGGCGAGGGCGGCACGGGCGGTGAGGGCGGTGAGGGCGGCTCGACGAGCAGCTCCTCGAGCACCACGTCGGGGACCGGCGGCGAGGGCGGTGAGGATAGCGGCACGGGCGGCGAGGGCGGGGGCAATGAGTGCACCGGCCTGGAGACCACGGCGTGCATGACCTGCTGTTCTGAAGCACATCCCAGCGAGACGGAGGCGTTCAATGCGCTGAACTTCTTGCATTGCGGTTGCGCGGCAGAAATTCGGTGCGCCGCGCTCTGCGACACCATGGATCCCACGACCGACGTCTGCGGGGACGACGGGGAGGTGAACCTGGAAGTGAACAACACCGATTGTGAGTTGTGCGTCATCGAGGAGTCGGAGACGGGCCCGTGCTACGACGACGTCTACACGGCCTGCGAGGCGGCCGAGGGCTGCCAGGCGCTCACCGCGTGCTTCAACTCCTGCGAGTGATCTACCGCTCTCCGGCCTGACCGGGCACGACAGGCGGCCTCTCGCAGGTCGCCTGTCGTGTTTTGTGGGCCCGACGCGAAGGTGGCTCGGGGCTCGGCCGCTCTCCTGCGCGACGTGTCCGCCGGCTCAGCGCTCCGGGGGCCTCACGGCGCGAGCCGCACCACCAGGAGGTCGGCCGCGGTCGACTGCGCCGCGGCGCCGTCGAGGTCCACGCTCCCCTCGACCGTCCCCGCGAGCAGGACGTGGCCGCGGTCCACGGAGGCCGCGACGCCCGCGGCGGACCTGTGCCCGCCGCTGCGTCCGGCGCCCGGGCCGAGCCGCTTGCTCCACACGTGGCGCCCCTCGGCGTCGAGCCGCGCCGCCACGATGTCGCTGCCGCGGCCGGCGCCGTCGAGGGGCCCGCCGCCGAGATCGGTCGGTCCCTCGACGCTGCCGGCGAGGACGAGCCCGCCGTCCGCCTCGAGCGCGAGGCGCGGCGGCTGCTCCGCCGGGTAGGCCCGGCTGAAGCGGTGCTCCCGCGCGGCCCCGAGCTCGACAACGAACGCCGAGACCCCCTCCGAGAACAGCGTGCCGCTGCCCAGGTCGAGGAGCCCCTCGAACGTCCCGCTCAGCGCGATCTCGCCGCCCGGCCCGATCTCGATGTCGCCCCCGTGCTGGCGGCGGCCGTCGCCGAAGGCCAGCGACGCGACGTGCTCGCCGCGCTCGTCGAGCTTGGCCAGGAACACGTCGCTCATCCCCGCGGACGACAGCCGGGGCGCCCCCTCGCCGAAGTCGAGGTCGCCCTCGAAGGTCCCCGTCAGGACCACATCCCCGCGCGCGTCCACGGCCACGCCCGTCGGCTCCTGCGTCCCCGCGCCGGCGAACACCCGCGTCCAGAGCGGCACGCCCGCCGCGCTGAGCCTGGCCACCGCCACGTCGCTCCCGCCGTGCCCGAGGAGCGCCGACGCGACCACGACGTCGCCCGCCGCCGAGACCGCGACGTCCTGCGGTCTGCCGGGGAGCAACGTCCCCCAGCGCAGCCCGCCTGCCGCGTCGAGCTTGACCACGAACCCTTGCTGCGCGGGCGCGGTGAGCCCGGCGGCGCCCATCACCCCCTCGAGGTCGCCCGCGATCGCGATCTCGCCCCCGGCGTCCACCGCGAGCGCCTGCAGCGCGCCTTGCCCCTCGTCGACGAGCCGCCGCACCCACGCGACCGCGCCGTCCGCCTCGAGCCGCGCCACGAAGACGTCCCGCTCGGCGCCGGTCGCGATCGGCCCGGCGCCGAGGTCGAGGGAGCCCTCGAACTCGCCGCCCAGGATCGCGAAGCCCCCGCGGCCCGCCGCGAGCGCCCGCGCCCGCTCCTGGCCGGAGCCGCCGAGGAGCGCGCCGAGGGGGCCGCCGGGGAGCACCGCGCCGCAGTCGCCGCCGCCGCCGCAGTCGTCGTCGGCCGGCGTCGTGCAGTCCTCGGCCCGCGGCGTGACCTCGCCGGCGCAGGCGCCCCACCGGCCGTCGCCGCCGCACGTCCGCCGGCCGGCGCTGCACGCGCCGACACCCACGGTCCCCGGCGGCCCGCCGTAGGGGCACACCTCGACCGTCCCCGGGTCGCAGGCGCAGGCCTCGCCGCCGCCGGCCGCGGGGTCGCCGGCGTCGCCGTCCGGCTCGTCGACCGCGCCGTCGCAGTCGTCGTCGGCGGCGTTGCACGTCTCGTTGCCGGGCGTGCCGGCGACGCCGGGCAGGGGCGTGGCGCTACCGGAGTGATGGGCAGTGCGCTAGGACGGGGGGGTGCGGCGGTGGGG
>JAICEP010000340.1 GCA_025924095.1 Sorangium sp. | reverse complement strand
GGTCGTGGCGCCGACGTGCTCGCCCGGCTCCCAGGTCGACAGGCCCTTGTGGATCTCCCACCAGACGCCCATGTACTTGCCTGGCCGCAGCCACGACAGGTCGCCGTCGCAGATGGCGCACGGATCGTTGAGGTTGAGGATCAGGTGCGACTCCATGAGGCGCCCCGCGCCGGTGCCGACGGTCAGGGTGCGCCACGGCGTCTCGAAGGGCAGCGTGATCCGCGCCTTGACGGCGGTGCTCTCCGGGCCGCGCTGCGCCGGCACGAGCGCGCTCCGGAAGGCGTGGGGCGCGTCCGGCAGCGCCTCCAGGGTCATGGCGGCGTAATCGTCGAGATCGGCCTCGTGCAGGGCCACGTAGAGGTCGTCCGCGAGCCGGACGGTCATGGGCGTATTGGCATTCTGGACCGCGCTGAGCGCGCCGCGGTTGTACAGCGACTCGTCGCCCTCGAAGTCCGCGCGCGTCCACCAGGCGGTGCCGTCCGAGGCGAAGCGAAACTCGGTGTCCTCGGAGGTGATGGCGAGCTCGCCGAGGCCTTCTTGCTCGGGGATGACGTAACGGAGGCCCAGCCCGTCGTCGAAGACGCGGAAGACGATGTCGAGGCGCCTCGCCGGAGCGCTCGACGCCAGATGAACCGTGAGCTCATTGTAATGCTCACGGATCTCGGAGGCGGCGCCCCACACCGGGTTCCAGGTCGAATCCACGGCCCGCCGAGCCGCGCCGGCGACGCGCACGTCGCGGCCGAGCGACCCGAGATCGCCGAGACCAAGGCCGAGCGCGGAGTCGGCGAGGATGGCCCTCCCTGCGCGCTCGACCGAATAGGAGGGGACTCCGCCCTGAACATCGAACGTCACGACGAGCTCGCCGCCGGGAGACGAGACACGATGCTCGGCGCCCGGCTCGCCACCGCCGTCGCCCAGGCCGCCTTCGCCGAGACCGCCGCTGCCTCCGAGGCCGCCGCTGCCTCCGAGGCCGCCGCTGCCTCCGAGACCGCCGCTGCCTCCGAGGCCGCCGCCAGAACCCCCCTCGCCGCCGAGACCGCCGCCACCGGCGCTCTGCCCGCCCCCGGTGCCGCCGGATGGGCTGTGCTCGTCATCACCACAACCGGCGACCCCGGGGACGAGCGACGCAACCAGGCCGAGCCAGGCGGCCCGAGTGCGAATCCTCTTCGCGATCGTCGCGCATTCGATGGTCATAGGGCGTGCGTCCGCCATGACCCACCTCCCCGGCGGCGTCAATCGTGAGCCGTCCCCTGGGTCAGTGCTAACCTATTGAAATTGAACGATTTTTTTTGATCGTGGCGCGGGGGGCATCCAGGCGTGCTGGTTGCGCTTGACATCTCAGGGAGGTTTTCGGAGCCGCTTCGTCCCGCGCCGGTCACCGGCGGTGACGCGATGCTTCAAGTCTGCAGCTGCGGCACGGGAGAAACCGCTTGCTCCCGGAGCTTTGGCGATGGTACCCGGACGCGCCCGCCCTGGGGATCCGATCCACCCTTCCGCTTTCCGTTGCCGCGGTGCATGCTCAGCGCAACCCGAGCAAGGAACAAGGATTCAAGGTGCCATGTCCAAGTTGAAGCTCAAGCCCGGCGTGATCACTGGTTCCGCTCTTCAGGAACTGTTCGAGTACATGAAGAGCGTGGAGTGCGCGCTGCCGGCCGTGAACGTGATCGGCTCGCACAGCACGGTCGCCGCCCTCCAGGCGGCCCGAGAGGCCAAGTGCCCCATCATCGTCCAGTTCTCGAACGGCGGCGCCCACTTCTTCGCCGGCAAGTTCCTGGACAACAAGGGCGAGAAGGCCGCCGTCGCGGGCGCGATCGCGGGCGCCCACTACGTGCGGAACCTGGCCGAGGCCTACGGCGTGCCGGTCATCCTGCACACGGACCACGCCGCGAAGAAGCTCTTGCCGTGGATCGACGGCTTGCTCGAGGCCGGCAAGAAGTTCTTCGAGAAGAACGGAGAGCCCCTGTTCTCCTCGCACATGCTCGACCTGTCCGAGGAGCCGCTCCATGAGAACCTCGAGATCTGCCAGAAGTACCTGCGGCAGATGGCGGCCCTCAAGATGACGCTCGAGATCGAGCTCGGCGTCACGGGCGGCGAGGAAGACGGCGTCGACAACAGCGGCATCGACAACTCCAAGCTGTACACCCAGCCGGCCGAGGTCCTCGCGGCCTACGACGCGCTCAAGCCGATCGGCAACTTCACGGTCGCCGCGTCGTTCGGCAACACGCACGGCGTCTACAAGCCGGGCAACGTGCAGCTCCGGCCGCCCATCCTGAAGAACTCCCAGGACGCGATCCAGAAGGAGCGCAAGACGGGCGCGAAGCCGGTCGACTTCGTGTTCCACGGCGGCTCCGGCTCGTCGCGCGAGGAGATCCGCGAGGCGGTGTCCTACGGCGTCATCAAGATGAACATCGACACGGACACGCAGTGGGCCTTCACGCAGCCCATCAAGAAGTTCATGGACGACAAGGGCGCCTACCTGAAGTCGCAGCTCGGCAACCCCGAGGGCGAGGACAAGCCCAACAAGAAGTACATCGACCCGCGCGGCTGGCTGCACCTCGGCGAGAAGGGCGTGGCCGCGCGCCTCGTCGACGCGTGCAAGGACCTGAACTCGTTCGACAAGTTCGAGTTCTGATCCGCCGCGGCCGCGAGGGCCCTGCCCGCCCGGGCGGGGCCCTCGTTCGCCGCGCGGACGCCGGCGAGGCGCCGCGCGTCCTCCGATGCCGGGGCTGGCTCACGAGGGCGACGGGGGCGCCTCGCGCAGCGAGCAGACGGGACGGGCCGCGGCAGGGCGGCGGCGCGGCAGTCGAGAGAGCGGCAGGCCGAAGAGGCCCAGTGCGGTGAGCTCGATCCCGACCACGGGGAGGAAAGACGACCCCGCGAGCTCGCTGGCGAGGACCTGCACGAGGACGAGCGGGGCCGCGACCGACAGGAGCGCTGTCCGGTAGGGGATGCCGTGCAGCAGCGCGAGCAGCACGCCGATGATCCCGGCGGTCAGGCAGCCTTCGGCGCCGGGGAGCAGCACCAGCGCGCCCGGCTCGCGCAGCGCGGCGCGGACCCACAAGAGAGCGCCGCTCCCCACGAGGAGGAGCGCGATCGGCAGATTGCCAGAGGAGCGTGTCGAGATCGTCTGGGTCTGGGAAGCCATGATCCCGGGTCGAGAGCACGCCATGTTCCATCGAGGGTCCCCGGCGGCGACGGCCGCGCGGCGCGCTCAGCGCTGCAGGGATTGCGCGGCGGCGCATGCCTTGCGCGTCAGGGCGCGGGAGGGCGCGTCAGGGCGCGGGAGGGCGCGTCAGGGCGCGTCAGGGCCGGGCGGCTCGCCGGCGCCGGCGTCGCGAGCGCCGGCGTCGCCGGCGTCGCGAGCGCCGGCGTGCTCGCCGCGGCGTGCTGGATCGACGGGCGCGAGCCGGATGCCGAGGTTCAGGAGCTTCACGCAGTCCTGCTCGCACGTGGGCACCCCGCCCGGGGCCAGCGAGCACCGCCTGATCTCGACGAGCTCCCCCGAGCGCCCGTCGGCGACCAGCCGGCAGCGCGCCGGGGTACCGGTCCGTGGGCACACCAGGGTGACCTCCGAGGCGCGGTAATGCCGCCGGGCGAGCAGGCGTCTCGTACAGACGACCAGCGATCCAACGCCGCCGGCAGTCGCCAGCAGCACGACGAGCCAGTCTGCCATGGTGTTCCCCTCCGAAGAGCCGCAGTGCACATCACAGCAAACGGTGCGCCATCCGGCTCGCCGGCGTGAAGGCCCAGAGTGCGCGGCAGATCGCGCTCCTCGCGGGTGCACGCCGTGCGCCCTCCCGCGCACGGCGTGCGTCACGGCAGGCCGACCCGCCGATCGGCCCGCCGGATGCGTACCGGCAGGTCGGAAGAGGGGGCCGGCGGGACGCGGGATCCTCGGCAGACAATGCGACCGGGAGTTGGCCCGGACGGCTCGCCTCGCCCGTGTCGCGGTGCACCCTCGCGCGGCTCGGTGATTGCAAAAGACCCTTCATCGGCCGATGGCCGCGGGAGGAGGGCGTGATGAACTGTCGTCTGGATGCACCGGAGAAGCTGGCGTGGCTCGAGATCGAAGGTGGCGGCGCGGAGCCACGGCAGGTGAGCTGTCCGCGTCGAGGGAAGGCGACGGACGTGCGGGAGTGCGTCGCGTGCGAGCGCTACACGACGCTCGCGATCCATCCGAGCGGGAAGAAGATCTATGTCGTGTGCGAGCCGTTCGACGACGCGCCCGCCGAAGAAGCGTAGCGGCGCGAGGGGCGCCAGCGCCGATGTCGCTGCATGCAGCGGCCGCCGATGGCTCAGAGGGTCCATCGGGAGTGTACAACTTCGATCTTGCGGGCCAGCGCACGCTCGGGAAGCGCTACGGTGAGGAGAGGGTCGAGGCCCTCGGCGACTGAGCCTGGCCGGACGAACGCGACGTCTCAGAGGGGCTCTCGCGCCTGCGAGAGCCTCTCGCGACCTCCCGTCCTCGACGCAGGCCCCGCGCGGCGCGGGCGCCTCAGATCGCGCATCTTCTCCAGCTCGAAGAACCCCGCGAACGCGATGCCGAGCAGCGGGTAGGGGAACAGGATCGCCATCGTCAGCAGCACGCCGAGGTGGAAGAGCCAGGCGGCGCCGCAGAAGGCGACGGCGATGCGCCGGCTGAACAGCGCGAGCGGCGCGCCGAGCTCCATGGCCAGGCTGCAGAGCGCGAGCGGCGGGAACAGGAACCGGTAGCGGACAAGCGCGCCGCCGAGCGGAGAATGGGTGTCGCCGAGCGCGATCTTCCGCACGTTGTCGTAAGCGACGTAGTTGCGGAGGATGTCGCTCAGCGCCCAGTCGAGCCCGCTGTTCCGGAGCTTTGTGACCCCCGCGATGAAATACGAAGTCACCGTGATCGCGCAGAACAGCCGGATCGGCCAGCCGTAGCGGCCGTCCGGCGCCGGCGGGGCGACGCCCGCGCGGCGCGCGGCCCGCGCGTCGAGCGAGAGCGCGTCGGCCGCCGCGCCGAGGCTCAGCGCGATGACGTGGAGCACGAGGAGGTTCTCGGTGTGGAACACCATGCCCCAGGAGTTCCTGTAGGTCAGCACCCAGAGCAGCAGCGCGCTGAAGAGCGGCCCCGTGACGCGGAACCGGTAGCCGGCCACGAAGGCCGCGCCGGCCGCGATCGCCCCGCCGATCAAGGCGCGCACCGCCCAGAGAGGGAGCGGCGCGGACAGCACCGAGACGACGCCGATCGGCCTGAAGCTCCCCGGAGGCAGGTGGCCCACCCGCTGGAGGTGCACCGCGCGGACGCAGAGGTACACGAGGGCGAAGCCGCCGACGAGGAGCCGCAAGATCGCGAGCCGCTCGGCGGGCGCCTCGGCGAAGAAGGCGCGGTCGAACCGGTCGAGGAGCCGCCTCATCATCGCGCGCCCACCTTGCAGGTCGCGTGGAGCTTCGAGTCGACCGGGGCCTCCTGCCCGTCAAAGAACGCCACGGCGTCGAAGGTGTCGGTCCGGATCTCGATCTTGACGACGTCCGCGTAGCGGTCCTGCTCCGCGACGCGCGCCGCGATGCCGCGGCAGAGCGCGCGCGCCGCGCGGGCGCCCTGGCGGATGCTCTGCGCCAGCGTGGCCTTGGCCTGCAGCACCTCCTCGCTGCCCACGAGGCGCGGCGGGATCGGCCGCCGCTCGCCCCGGGAGTCCACGCCGATGGCGCGCTCCACCGCGGTGCGCGCGTCGTGGCGACCCCACGAGAACATCGGGTAGGTCGACAGCGGGAAGCTGTCGGCGGGAGGGCGGCGGAACAGCGGGGCGAGCATGAGGAGCACGAGCCCCGCGGTCACGCCGTACGCGTAGACCTTGCGCTCGCCCCATCGAGCGCCCTCGCCCGGGCGCGCCCCGCCGCCGGCGGCCGCGCTCGCCGCCGCCCCGCCGCCCGCGGCCGCGGTCCCGGCCGCCTCTCCGCCAGCGCCCGCGCTCACAGCGGCCCCGCCGCCGGCGCGCTCCGCCCGGGCACGAGCCCCAGCATCCTGCCCCCGTGGCCGAGCGCGGCCCAGGCGTGCTGCACGTAATCGATGCGGATCCGGGGGGACGCCATGCTCTCGCTGAAGCCGCCCTCGATGATCACGTCGCGGCTGCAGGCGAAGCAGGTCGCCGGCGACCACTGCTGCCGCACCAGGAAGCCGAGCACCCGCTGCATCAGCGCCCGGTCCCGCGCGAGATCCTCGCCGCGCCCCTCCTTCACCGCCATCGCCGCGGCCAGCGCCTCGCCGAAACCCGCCGTCGACGTGTTGTGCGGCGGCAGCACGTTGCCGAACCCGTATCCGCCCACGAGATCGGGCGCCACCTCGCTGTCCTCGTCGAGCACGAGCCGCGACTTGAACGCCACGTAGTCGAGGCAGAACCGCTCGTAGTCGTCCCGGCGGTGGTGGCCGAGCGCCGCGCGCGCCGCGAGGCAGTGCCAGTTCTCTTCCATATACACGAAATCATTCGCGAAATGGTCCCAGTAGCGGTTCGCGTAGTGGTCCATGGCCCGGTCGACGGCGGCGCGCACCGCGGCGGGGGGCGGGAGCTCGGGCCTCGGCTCGCGGGCGGCGAGCGCCTCGAGCAGCGTGAGCGCGAGCACCGCCTGGCCGCCCTCGTAGAGCTGCGTCGGGCCGAGGATCGGCGCGACGCGCGCGAGGTCGAGCTGCGGCGCGAAGCCGCCGTCGTCCCGCTGCGTCGCGAGCACCATGCGGGCGAGCCGCCCGATGAGCGCGTCGTGCGCGTCGCGCGATTCGCTGACGACGTCGCGGCACGAGAGGAACGCGACGAGACTCAGCGCCGTGGGGTTGAGGTTCGCGACGTTCCCGGGGCTGTCCGGGGGGTAGAAGAGCGCGCCGACGGCGCCGCCCTCGCCGGCCTTGCGCTCCAGCTTCGCGAGCAGCCCGAGCGAGCGCTGCACCGCCTTGCCGAGCGCCGGCGGCGCCGGCGCGCCGCCCTCGCCGCTCCCGAGCTCGCACAGGGCGAGCGTGGTGCCGGCCTGCCGCGCGATCGAGAACCCGTCGAACGAGGCGCGCCCGGTGAACGGGTCGACGATGTAGCGGAACATGCCGTCCTTCCGCTGCGCGCCGAGGATGTAGCGCTGGGCCGCGGCCGCCGCCCGCTGGGCGGTCGCCTCGGTGAGCGGGACCGACGGCTCGCCGATCCGGGACAGGAGGTGGAGCTCGCCCGCGGCGTCGACCGCGTAGCTGAGCGTCTCGATCCGCGCGAGGCCGCTCCTCAGCGCGGCGTCGTCGGGGCCGGCGGGGCCGTGGCCGCCGGGCGGCTCGGGCTCGCCGAGGGCGCGGCGCAGGACCGCGAGGTCCACGCCGAAGCGGAAGTCGGGGACGCCGGCGAGCGGCGCGTTCGTGTTGAAGGCGTCGAGCGCGATGAGCTGCCACGGCAGGAGGCACCGCTCCGCGAGGCAGACGCCGTCGAGCCCGGGGCGCAGCGACAGCCCCGCGAGGCCCGGGCCGGGGGAGTCGAGCGGCTGCACGGCCGAGACGACGTCGATCTTGAGGGGGCCGCGCAGCGCCTCGGCGAGCGCGCCGCGCAGCGCCGCCGCGGGGTCCTCGCCGGGCGCGGGCTGGAGGCAGCGGGTGG
The DNA here is from genome assembly GCA_025924095.1 of Sorangium sp. GTDB lineage: Bacteria > Myxococcota_A > Polyangia > Polyangiales > Polyangiaceae > Sorangium. Next base: position 793 of record JAICEP010000340.1, on the reverse strand, counting down.
CGGCGGCGGCGCGCTCGGGGTCCTTCGCGCGGGCGAGGTGGGTGACGACGAGGGTGGGGCGGCCGGGCTCCGGGGGCGCGGCGCACGCGGCCGGCGCCGTGGTCATGAGCGACGGCGCCTTGGCCGGCGGGGCGGGGAGCGCGTCGAAGGACGAGAGCGCCTCGCGCAGCGCCGCCCCGGTGCGCGACGGGGCGCCGCCGGGCACGGGCAGGACGTCGGCCTTGGCGACGCGGTGACGGAGGAGCAGCGAGAGGGCGGCCAGGAGCGCCAGCGCGGCGAGCGCGGCGAGCGCGGGCGAGGGCCGGCGGTTCGGGCGGAGCAGGCGGAGGCCGCCGGTCGAGGCGACACCCCAGCAGGCGAACGGCAGCGTGAGGAGCGCGACGACCGCCCAGACCGCGAGCAGCGCCGCGGCGATGCCGGTGCCGAGGCCGCGGTTGAGCGAGGCGACGTAGACGGCGGAGGAGAGGAGCCCGAAGCTCAGGAAGGCGAGGTAGCCGAGCGAGACGAAGGATGTCGCGCGGAAGGCGCGCGGCGCGAGGGGGTGGGGGAGGAGCGAGAGCGCGGCGGTCGCGGCGTGGAGCAGGGCGAGCGCGGCGGTGGCCACGGCGAAGAGCGTCCACGGCCGGAAGGGGAGGGAGAGCGCGGCCCAGGCGAAGACGGGAGCGTGGAGGGCGCTGAGCAGCCCGACGGCCCAGCGGCGCGCGGGCGGGCGCGGGGAGGCGGAGCCGCGGCTGGCGAGCGTGCGGCTTTCGGCGATCGGGGGGGCGCTGTCCTGGAGCGGCTCCGAGGGCGC